>SUXT01000031.1 GCA_015060835.1 Bacteroidales bacterium | reverse complement strand
GAACAGAGAAGTTAAGCCCAACCGCGCCGATGGTACTGCATTTAGTTGTGGGAGAGTAGGTCATCGCCACTTTTACTTGTGAGTTCCTTCAGTTCAGACGAGCTGAGGGAACTTTTTTTTGTGTCTGCATGCAAGGCTATCTTTTGTTCTTCCATCTTTTTTTTGTTATTTTGCAGTATGATTGAAGATTGAAACTATATGGATTCGGTAATATCATCAGAAGATAGAAAGTATATTGCGCGCTGTCTGCAACTTGCACATTCGGCCGCCGGAAGCACTTCGCCTAACCCTATGGTGGGCGCTGTGATTGTGTGTGAAGGAAAAATCATAGGCGAAGGTTATCATATCCGTTGCGGGGAACCGCATGCCGAGGTCAATGCTATACGTTCCGTAAAGGATGCAGCTCTATTGTCGCGTTCAACAATTTATGTAAGCCTTGAGCCGTGCTCGCATTACGGAAAGACTCCACCATGTGCCGACCTGATAATCAGTTCCGGGATACCGCGTGTGGTTATAGCCACCACCGATAATAATGCAATGGTCAGCGGCAGGGGAGTGGAGCGCATGCGTGCAGCAGGCATAGAAGTTAAAATAGGAGTGCTTGAAGATGAGGCATATAGGTTGAACCGCCATTTCTTTACCTTTCATGGCAAAGGGCGTCCGTATGTTACTCTAAAATGGGCACAGTCGGCGGACGGATTTATAGATATTATCCGCGATGGTGGCACTGCTCAGGCTATTTCAAACAGTGCTTCTGCCATGGCTGTGCATAAGTTGCGTGCCATGCACGATGCTATACTTGTCGGTCGTCGTACAGCCCTGCTCGATAATCCTACCCTTACTGTGCGTAGCTGGTCGGGCCGTTCTCCCTTGCGTCTTGTCATCGACCGTGATGGTTCGTTGCCTGCTTCGTTGCATCTTTTCGATGGTGAGCACCCGACGGTTGTCTTCACAGAAAGAACAGACAAGGTAAAGTGCGGAAATAATATCATTCGGCATGAGCTCGATTTTTCAGGTGATATATTAGATGGAATAATGGACTATCTTTATGTCAATAAGATTGGTTCGTTGCTTGTGGAGGGTGGTTCACAGCTTTTGCAGAGTTTCATCGATAAGGATTTATGGGATGAAATTCGCATAGAGACAAATCCCGGACTTATTTTAAGCAACGGTGTCCCCGCTCCTGTTCTGCCTGCAAGTGTAAAAAAACAACAGTCAAACTGTTTCGGCAACGTAATTACCACCATTTCAAGGTGAATTAGTAATTTTTTATTCATAAAAAACCATAATTCGGGGAAACTTTTACATTCATACCAAAAATTGTGATTATTTTTGTAAGATGATAGTGGTCCGTAGCTGCAAGGGGAACTGAGCAGTTACAGGCAGACAGATATATTTTTGATTAAGATGAAAAAGTTTCCTTTACTATATTTGAGTTTGGCGATGGTATCGCTGTTCTTTGTGTCATGTTTCGAGTCAGATGACAATTTCGACATAGAACCGGAACCGTACGCGGTGTTGCGCTCACTCTCAATATCCGATATCAGTACAAAAATTACTGTTAAGACTGAGGACGGTCGCGACAGTACATATGCGAAAATAACCCCGGGTGTAAAATATCAGTTCAATATCGATCAGGAGAGAGGTCTTGTCTACAACACCGACTCACTGCCTGTAGGAACTGACATTACCCGCGTCGTAACGAAAATTAATTGCGACGGAATAGCCTATATTTATGCCGATTCCATCGAAAATTTCCGCCTGTTTTCAAATTCCGACTCCATTGACTACACGAAGCCCGCGAGGATAATGATTATCTCTACCGATAACTCCTACTCGCGCGAATATACAATCACACTCAATGTCCATACCGTAGATCCCGATAAACTCAATTGGGTGAAGGGAGTTGCTGCACCCGTCGGGAATGCAACAGACCTCCGCCTCTTTGAAAAGGAGGGTTCTCTTGCTCTTTTCTCAAAAAGCGCCGATGGCGAGGTATCTGTAAGTACGGCATCCCTTCCCGCAGCATCTGAGTGGGTGTCGGCCGTCGTGGAGAATTTCCCGGCCAATGCCAATTTCAACTCAATGACTCTCTTCGGAGGAACATACTATGTTGTTGCCAACGGTAAGCTCTATGCTTCGGCAGATGCATTGTCGTGGAACGACATTTCTGCGGGCAACGAATTCGCAACGCTCTTTGCCGCTTCTGATGAGGATAATGTAATGTGGGCAGTTGTAAACGATTCATTGGCGCGTACGGCAGATGTCTCTTCCGGTTTTACGATGGTGGAACCCGTGCCTTCTGAATTTCCGCAGTACGGCCTTTCGTCTGTGGTTACCCCGTTGCGCACGAATATGAAAATTAACCGTTTCCTTTTGGTAGGTCGCTCTTCCGAGGCAGTATATTCCCAACCCGCAGTGTGGAGTAAGTTGACAGCCGAACGCAGTTGGAGCTATTATCGCCCCTCGTCATACAACGAGAAATTGTGTCCTGCACTTGAATCACTTGTGGTGTTGCCTTACGATGGACTGCTGTATGCATTCGGCGGTAAGGGAGTTGCCGGCGGCCAAGAGGTAAAGCCTCTGAGCGCGATATATGTCTCTCGTGACAATGGACTTACATGGAGTTCGAAATTGGTAAATGCCCCCGAACTTCCGGCAGAAATCAGCGAACTTGATGTACCTTTTGCTGCCATAGTAGACAGCGACGAAAATATCCGTCTGATATTGGGCGGAGAGAACGGAGCTATGTGGCGCGGACGAATGAATAAGTTTGACCTACAATAGGATTCTGACGATGAATATGTTCCGCGTACTAAAATATCTGTTTCTTGTCGGGGTGCTTATGGCGCTCCCTTGCAGATTGTGTGCGCAGGATCTTGAATATAAAATGGAGGTCGGTGGAGCTTTAGGTGGCAGTTTCTACCTTGGAGATGCCAACTATACAGCTCTCTTCCAAGATATGTCTCTTGTTGGCGGAGCCGTTGCAAGATACAACTTCAACCCCCGTATGGCGGTGAAAGGCAATCTGGCTGTCGCAGGCATTTCCGGTTCCAACAAGGATAGCGAATATCATATACCGGGAGACACGCAGATTGACTTTTCGCGCACGATATACGACCTCGGAGCGCAGTTCGAGTACAACTTCTTCCCCTACGGTGGCGGAGGAGGATACAAACGACTGCATCGCTTCACCCCCTATATATTCATGGGTATGGGCTTTACATTCGCACCGGAGCCGGTAGAAAATGTCTTCACGGTAAACTTCCCGATAGGTGCGGGAGTGAAATACAAGATAGGTAACCGTCTCAACGTAGGTTGTGAACTCTCTTTCCGCTTCAGCATGAGCGACAAGCTGGATGTAAGCTCCGAGACAACACCGACGTTGGACGACCCGTTGGGAATAAAGAGCAGCGGAATGAAGAACAAGGATACCTATTCGTTCTTTGCGCTCTTCCTTACATACGACATTATGCCGAAATATAGAAAATGTAACAATTGACAAAATAAAATATTGACTATGAGTTATATAGATATGATAGACGGGGAACGTATCCCTGAGCATATAGCAATAATAATGGATGGTAACGGACGTTGGGCCCAGCAGCGCGGTCTTGCCCGCACCGATGGCCATCAGGCAGGAGCCGTGGTCGTGAAAAAGATTGCCGAAGATGCCGCCCGTCTCGGTGTACGCTATCTTACACTCTACACATTCTCCACCGAAAACTGGAACCGCCCCATCGATGAGGTGGCAGCCCTCATGGTACTGCTCTTCGATTCTATGGAAGAGGAGATATTCCTCAAGAACAACATACGCTTCTCTGTGATAGGAGAGATGGACAAACTTCCCGAGCGCGTGCGCGAGCGCTTCCTGAAGTGCATGGAGCGCACAGCAGGCAACACCAAAATGACATTCGTGCTTGCCATCAGCTATTCGGCAAAATGGGAAATCACCGAAGCGGTGCGCAAGATTGCTGCAAAGGTACAGAGCGGCGAGATGCAGTTGCAGGACATCGACGACAAGACCATCAGCGACAATCTCACCACCTTCGATATGCCCGACCCCGAACTTCTCATACGCACCGGCCGCGAACAGCGTCTCAGCAACTTCCTGCTGTGGCAGTGCGCATACTCCGAACTCTACTTCAGCGAAGTAATGTGGCCCGAATTCGATAAGGAAGAACTCTGTAAGGCAATATATAGCTACCAGCAGCGCCAGCGTCGTTTCGGAAAGACCGGCGAACAGGTAACAAAATAATAAACCTACTGAAAATGAAATATATACAAACGAAACGCTTCCGTCTTCTGTCGCTCCTGCTGTTGTTTGCAGGTACGTTGTTTGCACAGAGCGGCAAGATAGTCTCTCCCACGATACTCTATTCCGGCACTCCCCGCGAATATTATATCGGCGGCATCAACGTAACGGGAGCCGACAACTACGAACCATATATTATAATTGGCCTTTCCGGCCTGAACGTAGGCGACAGAATAAAAGTCCCCGGCGAAGAGGTTACAACAGCCATCAAAAGATACTGGAAGCACGGTCTCTTTTCCGATGTCAGCATTGTGGCCGACAGTATCGTTGATGGAAAAATATATTTGGGCATCAACCTGAAGCAGCGCCCCCGTGCCTCGCAGATAAATGTCAACGGTGTGAAGAAAACCGAACGCGACGACATTCAGGCAAAGATAGGCATCATAAAGGGTAATCAGGTAACACCCAATATGATAGATCGTGCCCGTCAGGTAATACGCAAATACTACGATGCAAAGGGTTACAAGAATGCAGACATTGAAATTATCCAGCGCCCCGATGTCAACCAAACCAATCATGTGATAGTTGACGTGAACATCGACCGCAAGGACAAGATAAAGGTCAACAGCATCACCATCGATGGCGCCGATAACCTCACAGCAAAAAAAGTGAAGAAATTGATGAAGAAAACCCGCGAAAAGGGTAAACTCGCCAATTTCCTTCGTTCAAAAAAGTACACCGACGAGCGCTACGAAGAGGACAAGGAACGCATCCTCAGCAAATACAGCGAGCTCGGCTACCGCGACGCGCTTATCGTGGCAGACAGCGTATCGCGCCACGATGAAAGCAGTGTAGACATCTACTTGAAAATAGAGGAAGGCAACAAATACCACCTGCGCAACATCAACTGGGTGGGCAACAGTGTCTTCTCCACAGCCGGTCTCAGCGAAGCCCTTCAGATGAAGCCCGGCGATGTCTACAACCAGAAGCTGCTCGACGAGCGACTGATGACAGACGAAAATTCAATCCACAAGGAATACTACAATAAAGGTTACGTATGGTCGCGCCCCGTCCCCGTTGAACTCAGCGTGGAGAACGACTCCGTTGACCTCGAAATACGCATAACCGAAGGTCCGCAGGCCACCATCAACAAAGTTACCATCGCCGGCAACGACCGCCTCTACGAAGAGGTAGTCCGTCGCGAACTTCGCACCCTCCCCGGTGCACTCTTCTCTATGCGCGACCTCGAACGCTCATTCCGCGAAATAGGACAGATGGGACACTTCGACCCTGAAAAGATAAACCCCAACGTTGTCGACGACCCTACCAATGCAACAGTAGACATCAACTGGGAACTCGTCTCCAAGAGCAACGACCAGGTGGAACTTTCAGCCGGTTGGGGACAGACAGGTATCATCGGAAAGGTAGCGCTTAAGTTCACCAACTTCTCCATGCGCAACCTCTTCAGCAAGGACGCCACCCGTCGCGGAATAATCCCGCAGGGCGACGGACAGACCGTAACCCTGAGTGCGCAGAGCAACGGCCGCTACTATCAGGCATACAGCCTCTCGTTCTTCGATCCCTGGTTCGGTCGCAAGCGCCCCAACTCCCTCTCGGTGTCAGCCTTCCTCTCCATACAGACAGATGTAGCGAACAGTTACTACAACTCGGCCTACTACAACAACTACTACAACTACATGTACGGATACGGCAACTACAACAACTATGGATACAACAACATCTCATCCTACTACGACCCCGACAAATACATCAAGATGTACGGAGTTTCATTAGGTTGGGGACGCCGTCTCAACTGGCCCGACGACTATTTCCAATTCTCATCCGAACTGACCTACCAACTCTATTCGCTCAAGGATTGGCAATACTTCATCATCAGCAACGGAAAGTGTAACAATATAAACCTGACACTGACACTCTCGCGCAACTCGGTATTCAACCCCATATACCCCCGCAGCGGCTCCGAGTTCTCACTCTCAGGTTCGTTTACTCCTCCCTATTCTCTCTTCGACGGCAAGGACTATGGCAAACTCGCATCCGACACCAAAAGCCCCAACTACCGCAAGGAACTCGCCGAGAAGTACAAATGGATAGAATACTACAAGTTCAAGTTCAAGAGCAGGACATATACCTCTCTCACCAGCGGCAACTATAACCTTGTGCTCATGACAAGAGCCGACTTCGGAATCCTCGGCAGCTACTCGGCCAACAAGAAGTCGCCCTTCGAGACATTCTATGTAGGCGGTGACGGTATGAGCGGATACTCATACAACTATGCAACCGACATTATAGCCCTTCGCGGATACGACAACGGTAGTCTTACTCCTTACGGTTACGAAGGTTATGCATATACACGCCTCGGTCTTGAACTCCGTTACCCGTTGATGCTTCAGACAGCCACAAACATCTATGCACTCGCCTTTGTCGAGGGCGGTAATTCGTGGACCGATGCATCCAAGTTCAATCCCTTCGACCTCAAGCGCAGCGCAGGTGTCGGCATACGACTCTATATGCAGATGATAGGTCTCATCGGACTCGACTGGGCATACGGATTCGACAAGGTCTTCGGTTCGTCATCATACGGTGGCAGTCAGTTCCACTTTATCTTAGGACAAGAATTTTAATACGTAAATATACAAGGAATATGAAAAAGTTCTTATTGACAGCTCTGTTTGCGGTGATAGCCGCAGTAGGAGCGAATGCACAGAAATTCGCATTGATAGACATGGAGTACATCCTCAAGAACATACCCGCATACGAGCGTGCCAACGAACAGCTCACCCAACAGTCCAAACGTTGGCAGGGCGAGATAGACGATGTAACCCTCGAAGCACAGACACTCTACAAGAAATATCAGAGCGAATCGGTATTCCTCTCCGACGAACAGCGCAACAAGCGCGAGCAGGAAATACTTGCCAAGGAGAAGCAGGCCAGCGAACTCAAGCGCAAATATTTCGGTCCCGACGGCGAGCTCTACAAAAAACGTGAGAGTCTCATGGCACCCATTCAGGACGAAATCTACAATGCCGTCAAGGAAATCTGTGATGCCAAAGGCTATTCGGCGGTAGTCGACCGTGCCTCGGCCGTCAGCATCATATACGCCTCGCCCAAGATAGATATAAGCAATGAGGTACTCGCAAAACTTGGTTATTCAAATTAAATAACTACCTTTGCAAGCATTAAGAAGAAATAAAGAACAAATAATAATACCAAAATAGAAAGAAAAAGTCATGAAAAAACTTCTAGTTTTATTGCTTATTGCAGCTCCCATGAGCCTGTTTGCACAGAAATTCGGATATATCAATTCAATGGAGATTGTACAGGTGATGCCCGAATACATCAAAGCACAGAACGACTATCAGACATTGCAGAAACAGTACGCCGACGAGTATGAGCGTCTGGGCAAGCAGTTCGAGAAAGAGAGAATGGAATACGAACAGGCAAAGGATTCACTTCCCCCCGCAATTCTCCAGCGCCGCGAGAAGGGCCTTCAGGAACTTCTGAACCGCATCCAGCAGTACGAGCAGGAGAGCGTACAGAACCTCCAGCAGGCACAGGCTGCAAAGCTCGGCGAGGTTAACCAGATTCTCAACAAGGCCATACAGGCAGTAGGCGAAGCAGGCGGATATGTATGTGTATTCGACATAGCAAGCGGCATTCCCTACATCAGCAAGACACTCTGCGAGGATCTCACTGAGACAGTAAAGACAAAGCTCGGCATAAAGAAAGGCGCAAAGCCCGCAACACCCGCAGCAACTCCCGCAGCAAAGAAATAATTATCCCGAATAAAACAGTCATAAAGGGCAGGAGGGCTCATCTGCCTCTCCTGCCTTTCTTTATAGAATCTCACTAAAAGATTACAAAAATGCGTAAGTTCATCTTCCTGCTTATGCTGTTGCCCATGACAGTCATGGCACAGTCAAATACATTCGGATACTTCCGTTACACAAAAGTGATGGAACAGCTCCCCGAATATGCACAGGCCGTAAAAGAGTATAGCGAATTGAAAAAACGTTGCGACACAGAGATAGCCCGCAACGAGGAGGAACTTACCAGAGCCTATGTCGCATACCTCGATGGTCAGAACGAGTTTCCCGAACCCATTCTGCGTAAACGTCAGAAAGAACTCCAGGAACTTGTAGACAAGAGCATCATCTTCCGCGAAGAGCTGACATCATGGCTCGCAACGGCACAAGATTCACTTATGGCCCCTCTGCGTGCGAAAATCGACGACGCAGTAGGCCGTGTCTGCATGCACAACAACCTCGCATACATCATCGACCTCGACAATGCAGGATACAAATTCATAAACCCCACCTGTGGATTCGACATCACAAACGCCCTTCTCGGCACGCTTGGCATCACAGCCGTTGAGCAGAAAAGCGATGAACAGGAGAACGCAACCACCGAACAATAGAGAAAACCATGGGGATGAATTATAGATTCTCGCAATCTCCCGGTCCTATAGGAATATTCGATTCAGGATACGGCGGCCTTACAATCTATCAGGAAATACAGCGCCTGATGCCCGAGTACGACTATCTCTACTTGGGCGACAATGCCCGTACCCCCTACGGCACACGCTCGTTCGATGTAGTATATGAGTTTACTCGCCAATCGGTGCGCTATCTTTTCCAGGCAGGATGCCAGTTAGTGGTGCTTGCTTGCAACACAGCCTCGGCAAAAGCCCTCAGAAGCATACAGCAGGTAGACCTCCCTCAGATGGATCCTCGTCGTCGTGTACTCGGCATCATACGCCCCACAGTCGAAAACATAGGCAATATAACAAAAAGCAACCATGTGGGAGTGCTTGCCACCGATGGCACAATAAAGTCAATGTCCTATCCGTTGGAGATACGCAAACTCTACCCCGGTATTCATGTAACAGGTGAGGCCTGCCCATTGTGGGTGCCACTTGTCGAAACCTCAGAATACAATTCCCCGGGTGCCGACTATTTTATCAAGAAGCATATAGACAACCTCTTGGGGCGCGACCCGTTGATAGATACAATAATCTTGGGTTGCACACACTATCCCCTCCTCATCGAAAAGATAGAAAAATATGTACCCGCCGGGGTAAAAGTAGTTACTCAGGGAAAGGCCGTAGCCGAATCGTTAAAAGACTATCTCGACCGCCATCCTGAAATTGAAGGATTGTGTACGCGCGGAGCACACAGTTGCTTCTGTACCACAGAATCCGAAGAAAAATTCAGGGAGAGGGCATCGGTGTTTCTTCACCAACCGGTAAAGGCGACTACGGTTATCATTTAGAGAAAGAAATAGGGAATTTCCCCTATTTTTTTTGCTTATGGTGTATTATTTTTGCAGTGTTATCAATAATTTAGCTTCGCATAAAGCAAAGCTCGTGCCAGCGAGTACAATGCGAGCTTGCTTGCAATTGTAAACGAGCGCAGCCGAGCTTCGCATAAAGCAAATATTGCTTATTACGCAATGTCCTCTTATCCAAGAGGGAGAATGTTATACATTGGTAATTTTCAAGAATTTACATTCCTCCTCTTGAAGAGGAGGAGTTATAGTAACATACTGAATAACATAGAGAAAACAGCTGAGGCTGACCCAAAAGTATTTTTTACTTCGCGAGAATTGAATATTTGAAAACTATCTCCGATAGGTATCCGAATAAATCAACCTCAATTTTGTAAATTTTCGACTTTTGGGTCAGCCTCTACCCGAACGGGGGAGGGAGTTTGACCGAATACACAAGCAAAACATTTAACCCCTCCGACAATAACACTGACAATTAAACAACTATGCCGCGTAAACTGCTATATACCCTCACCCTGTTGCTGACAATAACAGCAACGACATTCGCCCAATCCCCATTGGACACCCTTGCCATGCGTGCAATAATGGTGAACCAACTCTTCCCGCAAGAGAGGGTATATCTCCACTTCGACAACACCGCCTACTACCTCGGTGAAACAATGTGGTTCAAAGCATACACCACCAGCGGACTCGCCGACAACGAAAAGCCAATAAGCAAGGTACTCTATGTAGAGCTATGCGCCCCCGAAGGCTATGTAGTAGAGACAAAGAAATACAAACTCGACGATGATGGCTGCTGCCACGGAGAGTTCGACCTGAAGCCCTCGCTGCTGTCTGGATACTACGAAGTACGCGCCTACACCCGCTATATGCTCAACTGGGGCGAAGAAGCAATATTCAGCCGCGTATTCCCCGTCTACGACAAAGTAAACGGCGACAACTACGACTTCAAGAACATGCTCGACCGCAAACGCAGCTTCATGTACCGCGGCGAGTGGATGACCAACGAACTGCCCGAAGCCGACCTGAAATTCTACCCCGAAGGCGGACACCTCGTCGACGGCATCGCAACCACCGTAGCCTACGAATTCAAAGGCAACGACGGAGTACACGCCGACGACACAATAACCATCCTTGCCGACGGCAAGGAGATAGTTCGCACAGCACCCGCACTGCTTGGTATGGGCAGTTTCACACTGACACCGCAACGCGGAGTAAAATACCGCGCCGAAGTATCGATGACCCGCCACAAGAACGGCAAGAAGAAAACTTTCAAATTCGAACTTCCCAAAGTAGAAAAAGAGGGCTTTTCGCTATCGGCAAAAAAGGCCGACGGCAATATAAACATAACCATCGGCAACAACCAGCAATCAACAACCAATCTCGGTTGCGTAATAGTGAACAACGGCTACATGCAGCTGTACGAAACCTTCACATCCGACGAAAAGCAGAAAAGCATCAGCATGCCCCTGCGCAACCTCGCCGAAGGAGTAAACCGCATAATACTCTTTGCCGACAGCGTACCCCTTGCCGAACGACAATTCTTCGTTGCACACGACACAGTCGTCGCAGGCGACATCTCCACAGTGCAATTGAGAGCAAAAATAAACGGACGCAACCCAAAGGATGTCATCCTGCAACCGCACGAAAAAATAACACTGACTATAGAGCGAGAAGATGGCAAACCCCTTGCCGCCGATGCCCGTCTCTCAGTGTCGGTAAGCGACTTTGCCACCCGGCAGAAGATGTCCTACGGACACGACATATACACCCACTCGCTGCTGGGCTCTCAGTTGAAAGGACACATCCCCGATGCCTGGCGTTACTTCGATAAGGAGAATCCCCGCCGCGAAGAGGAACTCGACCTGCTGATGCTCACTCGCGGATGGACAGCATACGACTGGAGCAAACTTGCCCGCAGCCATATTGACATTCGACATCAGGCAGAAGAGGGCATAGAACTCAGCGGTGAAGTATATACCCGTGAACCGAACAATAAATGGGGACAGTTGGGAACATTCCTGCTCTATCCGCTGAAATTAGGAACAATGAATTTCAGATTCATGCAGGATTCTCTTATCTATAGATTCTACACCACCCGAAACGGTCGTTTCAAGGTGAAAGTAGATGATTTTTATGGCAATAGAACAGCTTGTATCTCGTCACGCTACATACCCTTCATGCCAAAAAAAATGATGGGTATACGCTTTGTGCTTGACCGCTATTTCTCGCCGTCGTTCCGCTTTTACAACTATTGGGAGCGCAACCCCGGTGAGGCTGTAAGCTACACAGCCGGCATTGACACGACCATTGTGATGAAAAACCCGTTGCAATACGAACTTGCCGAGGTGGATATTGTTGAGGACAAGAAAAAGGACAAGATAAACCGTCCGCCCCGCAGCGAAATACGCTTCAACTTCGTTGATGAATGGGAGTATGCTCAGGATGTTACATACTTCAATCTCGAACGCGACTTTGACACCACGAAGGTTGCAGTGCCTCTTGACATTGCAAATACAGGCAACATCGTAAACGGACGAAGCAAGAATGCCATAGAGAACGGTGCTGAAAAAATAAAACCAATAAAGGAATCGGGTGCCGGAAAAATTTACAATGCGCTTTACGACTATGGCGAAAAGGGATATTTCGACTTGGTGACAAACGGTCTCACCCCTGCAATGGTACTTAAGAGTGTATTCTGGCGATACAATTTCAACTGGGCCTATTGGGTGCAATCTATGGTTGTCAAAGGCGAATACAACAGCGATTCTATTCCCGAAAACAATCTGCTCTTTTTGTTGAATCGCAACAAACGCGATATTGACTATATGATGGGATTCAAGGAGTTCACCATCAGAAGCGACGAGAAACTACGCAAACAGTTTACAAACGAAGCAAAAAAATGGTTCAACGAAAGAACACCGAGAGGTTACGACTCATTGCTTACGGAGGGATTCCTCACGCGGCACTATATCCCTACAAAGGACAACCGCATGATTGACGGATTCCCTGGTACACTTATTTTCCACCAAAGGATGCGTGGCAGCACATTGGAATTTATAGCCCCACCCGAAGCGGATGTAAAACAGAAGATACAAGGTCGCGGGCGTTATAATCCTGAGACACCAAACTATGTTGCCTGTTTCATCCCATACAGCGAGGAAGAGAGAAATGAGAGCGAACACATACCCCGCTTTTCAAAGGCCGGCAAGGTGCGCTACACGATGATGCGCGGATACACCGAAAGCAAGCAGTTCTACTCGCCCGACTACAGCAACCGCAAACCCGATGAGCATACACAGGATTACCGCCGCACATTGCTGTGGCTGCCAATAGCCGAGGGCGACAGTGCGGGGGAGGTGAAATATACCTTCTTCAACGGCACAAAGACCATGTATATCGATGTTGACATACAGGGACGGGGTAAAAACACTCTCTACGGCAATGCGGCATCCATAAGCACACGCGAAAAGCAGGACAGTACTGAATTTGCATTGGCTTATATGGATGTGTGGAAACAGTTGTCGAATACCGAACTGCCGCCAACACTTATCACCAAGTGCAAAAATATCACATACGAGGGGCTTGTCTATTACGACCGTGGAGAATATGAGAATGCAGTGAAACGCTTCCGCGAGGCGGCAAAATATGGCTTTGCGCCAGCCCTTGCCAATTTTGGAAAATGCAACTACGATGGCATGGGTGTGAACGAAAGCAAGATGCAGGGCATGCGCTACTTTGAAATGGCTGCCGACAAGGGTAACCACCTTGCAATGCACCATTTGGGAGATATTCACCACGAAGGCGCGATTGTGAAGAAAAGCGATTCGTTGGCATACAGCTATTACAGCAAGGCCGCCGCCGGAGGATATGCGCAGTCGCAACGTATGATAGGACGCTTCCACGAAGAGGGTATATTTGTATCCCCCGACCGCGATGAAGCACTGAAGTGGTACACACTTGCTGCAAAACAGAATGATGCGGAGGCGCTGTATAAAGTAGGTATGCATCAGGTGGAACAGGATTCTATAAACGGATTGAGCAAACGCAAACTGCGCAAGTCTCCGGCCATTTACTATATGCGCAAGGCGGCACGGTACGGCAGCAAAGAGGCACAAAGGTTCATCGTAAAGTGCTTTGCCGAGGGTAAATACCTGAAGAAGAGCCGCAAAAAGAGTTTCCTGTGGATGAAGTCAATTGCCGACCTTGGCGATGAGGATGCTATGATGTATGTAGCATATTGCTACGAAAAGGGACGCGGAACGGATGTAAACCATCCGCTTGCTTATAGGCTCTACAAACAACTTGCCGAAAAGGGTAATGAGTTTGCCATTGCCAAAGTGTATGAGTTTGAAATGCTTAAGTTCTTTATGTACAACAGCCCCAAACCGCCGGGAATGAGATAAAAACCGCTGTGTCTGAACACATACGCAATGTCTCTTTACTCCTCCTTTTCGCCCAGCAGTCTGCCGGTAAGATACTTTACGGGGATGCCCATGGCTATCAGCCCCACGGCGATAACGGTTACAAAGACAATCGCAACATCGCTTGCAATAATATCCACAGGGTAGTGGTCGATGATGAATCCCCCCGAAGCGTCGCCGAATGATATGACGCCACAATTCTCCTGCACGAGGCAGAGTGCAACACCTATAATGATACCTCCCAATGCTCCGGCAATGGAAATCATGGAGCCTTCGATGATGAAGATGTTTGTGATGAGCTTGTTGCTCGCCCCTAAACCGCGCAAGGTGTTCATGTCTCTCTTCTTGTCGAGGATGAGCATGGAGAGTGAGCCGATTACATTGAAGCAGGCTATTAGCAATATGAACGAGAGGAACAGATAGGAGATGAACTTCTCTATGCTCATAATCTTGAAAATCTCAGCCTGCTGTTCGAATCTGTCCTCTACTTTGTAGTCCGTTCCGAGCGTAGTCTGCAACTGCTTTTTAAGGACGCCTATGTTTGTCCCCTCTTTAGCCTTAAGTTCGAGCGAATTGACCTCTGTCGTGTCGCGTCCGAATATGTCGCGTGCAAAAGCTATTGAGGTCAATATGTAGTTGCTGTCGTATTTGGGCTGGTTGACGATGAATGTCTTTCCCGAAGCATAGAGATAGCCTTTGCGGAAGTTGGAAGCGGGGTTGGCCATACTTACCTTGTGCCCTCTCTTCGGGGCGTATATCTCCAACGGGGCAGCATGGTAGAGGCCGCAGTTCAGTGCTCCGGTAAGCTCAATGCCGGGAGTGGCGTAGTCGACGGTGTTGTCGTGCAACTTGAATGTGCCGTTGCCAATAAGAACATCGGCAATGCTTGTCAGTTCCGCGAAATTGTCCTCCACGCCCTTGATGGTAGCCATCACCTGACGTCCGCCATACTGTACCATCACCTTATCCTCCACACATTCGGTAACTACGGCAATTTCGGGGAGTACCCTGATTGCCATTACGGCACTGTCTGTGGCATTGAATGTCTTTCCCTTGTCGGCAGTAATCTTTATTTCCGGATCGAATGCGGTGAATTGTTCAGCAACCAGCATTCTGAAACCGTTGAATACCGACAGGGTGCATACCATAGCAATCGTCGCAAGCATTACGCCTGCGACGGCTACTCCCGAAATTATGTTTATTGCCTGATGGCTCTTTTTCGAGAAAAGGTATCGTCGGGCTATGTATAACGATACATTCATCCGGAGATACTGCTATTTCAACAGATTGTCGATATTCTCAATGTAGTCGAGCGAGTCGTCGATGTAGAATCTCAGTTCGGGGATTATGCGCAACTGGTGTCTCACCCTGTTGCCAAGCTCGAAGCGGATGCTCTTGCTGTTCTGGTTGAGAGTCTCTACTATTTCGCTGCCCTTTTCCGAGGGGAATACGCTCAGGTATGCCTTTGCAATGCCGAGGTCGGGGCTTACTCTGACGATGCTCACTGATACCAACACGCCTCGTGTTTCCTTTGTCATCTTCAGGAATATGTCTCCAAGCTCTTTTTGTATGAGTCTTGCAATCTTGTTCTGTCTTGTGCTATCCATTTTATTCTATTTTTCTGATTATTGTAAGTCCGTCGCGCAGGGGGAGTATAACCTTCTCCACGCGGTTGTCTTTTCCTATAAGTTCGTTGAACCGTCTGACGCTTTCTGTCTGTGCGTCGCGGCGGTCGGGTTCTATCACATGGCCGTCCCACAGAGTGTTGTCGGCGAGAATCCATCCACCGGTCCTCAGAATGTCCATTGCCATTTGGTAGTATTCGATATATTCCCGCTTGTCGCCATCGATGAATACAAGGTCGAATGTTACTCCGAGGGCAGGCGCTTCGTCGAGTGCGCTTCCTATCTTGTAACATATCTTGTCGGCAACGGGTGAGCCCTCTATCCATTTGCGGGTAAAGTCCTCAAGCTCGTCGTTTACATCGAATGTGTAGACCTTCCCTCCTTCCTGCAACCCCTCGGCCATGCATATTGCCGAGTATCCGGTGAAGGTGCCTATTTCGAGAATATTCTTCGCACCCATCATCTCCACCAACATTTTAAGGAATCTGCCCTGTATGTGCCCCGACGCCATCTGCGGGTTTACGGTCTGTATGTTGGTGGCTCGATAGAGGTTATAGAGATAATCTCCTTCGGGGCTTATATGCTCCATTATATACTCTTCGATTGGGGTGGAAATTCTCATGGCGTCTGTACTCTTGGTTTTTCGATGGCAAATCGCTATCTTTGAGGTAAACCTCGAAGATATCCTGCACTCGCTTGGAAAAATATTCAAGTAAACTTGATATTTCTCGCTCGTTTGTTTCTATCTTTGCATCATTCTGCAAAGGTAGGAATTTAGATAGAATAACGCTTCTTCTTTTGCAAAATATTTTTAACCCCAATCATGACAGATAAGAATAATATATCCAAGAATTCCCCCATTGCACGCTACAGGCGATATTTGCAGTTGGAAAAGTCAATGTCGGCAAATACCATCAATGCCTATTTGAGCGATGTTGTCAAGCTGGAAAATTTTCTCGAAGAGACGGGTAAGGATAGCATTGTCGCAGCAGTCGATGATATTCGTCAGTTTTTTGTCTCCCTTGCCGATGTTGGCATCGGGGCACGTTCCAGAGCCCGCATATTGTCGTCGCTCCGCTCCTATTATGGTTTTTTGCGGATGGACGAATATCTTACTGACGATCCTACCGAGGGTATCCAGTCGCCCAAGATTGGCCGCCATTTGCCCGATGTACTTGCACTTGAGGAGATTGATGCCATGATAAATGCCATAGACCTTTCTTCGGCCGAGGGACAGCGCAACAGAGCGATGATTGAGATTATGTATAGTTGCGGACTGCGTGTTTCGGAATTGTGTTCATTGTGCCTTTCCGACCTTTACCGCGAGGAGGAATTCATAAAGGTGTCGGGAAAAGGTGGCAAACAGAGGCTTGTCCCGCTATCTTCGCGTGCAATCGAAGAACTCAATGCCTATCTTGCCGAGCGGTCGCACATAAATATCCGCCCCGGTTGCGAAGATAGTATATTTATAAGCGAGCGCCGCGGAAAACCGTTGTCCAGAATAACGGTCTTCCATATTGTAAAGGAACTTGCCGCCCTCGCCGGAATAGAAAAGAGTGTGAGTCCCCACACCTTCCGTCACTCCTTTGCAACCCATCTGCTTGAGGGTGGTGCCAATTTGCGAGTGATACAGTCGATGCTCGGTCACGAAAGTATCTCGACAACCGAAATATATACGCATATCGATCGCAGTCGTCTGCGTCGCGAGATAATAGAGCATCATCCGAGAAACAAACGTATGAAAAATAAGAAGCTGTTTGAATTTTATTAGAAAATAATTATATATTTGCGCTGTTCATTTCGGCTTATTTAACAGAGTTTATCTCCTTCGCACCTCGGCTATTTTCGAGCGAGCTTGAATAGCGCTCGGTTTGTCGTCGATTGAGTCTATTTTGGCATCTTTTCTTTCTTATTTTTTGGAAATAGCCCGCTATTCCCTGCAAAATGCGAAAGAAAATCTACTCAAAATATATCTCAAATAAATCCGAAATAAAATTCAAACAGCTTCTAAATAAAAAAACGCCTATAACCTTTGTTATCAACGTAATTTGTATTAACTTTGCGCCCGAAAATTCGAGAAGAAGCGTAAAGATGGTTTTTCTGTCTTTGCATAGTCTTGAATTTCAATTATTTAAGTAAGGAAAATAATTAAAATATAAACTTTAACTAAACACACAAAATGCTTAAAAAAATCTCTTTCCTGCTCTCATTGGTGGCAGTAGTTCTTTGCACATCGTGCGGATCTAAGATGAAAGGTCTCTCTTCGGAGTATTTCACAGTAACACCTCAGATTCTTGAGGTTATCGGTGGCGAAGTACCTGTAACAATCGACGGCAAATTCCCCGAAAAGTTCTTCAACAAGAAGTCTGTTCTCACAGTAACTCCCGTATTGAAGTGGGACGGTGGCGAACTTGCAGCTGAGTCAATGACTTTCCAGGGTGAAAAGGTACAGGGTAACAACCGTACAATCTCTTACAAGGAGGGCGGTAACTTCACAATGAAGACAAAGTTCGATTACGCCCCCGAAATGGCTAAATCGGCTCTCTATCTTCAGTTTACAGTAGCAAAAGGCAAGAAGTCATACACATTGCCCGAAGTTAAGGTTGCTGACGGATGTATCGCAACATCAGAACTCTACCGTTCTACAATCAAGAAGTCAAACATCGCAATCGGTGAGGATGCTTTCCAGCGTGTAATCAAGCAGGCTAAGGAGGCTAACATCATGTTCCTCATCCAGCAGACAAATCTCCGCAACAGCGAGTTGAAGTCAGAGCAGATCGAAGAGCTCAAGAAGTCAATGAAGGATGTTGCAACAGACACAAAGAGCAAGGTTCTCGAAAACGTAGAGGTTGCTGCATATGCATCACCCGATGGTGGTATGGGCCTCAACACAGACGTTGCAGGTGGTCGTGAAAAGAACACTGCAAAATTCGTTGAGAAGCAGATGAAGAAAGCTGAGCTCAAGGGTAACCTCGATACAGACTACACAGCTGAGGACTGGGAAGGTTTCCAGGAGTTGGTTTCTAAATCAAACCTCGCCGACAAAGACCTTATTCTCCGCGTCCTTTCAATGTACAAGGATCCCGAGGAGCGTGAGGCTCAGATCAAGAACATCTCTTCTGTATACAAAGACCTTGCAGATGTAATCCTTCCCCAGTTGCGTCGTGCACGCATCACTCTCAACTACCAGCTCATCGGTCGTTCAGACGAGGAGATCCAGGAGCAGTTCAAGAGCGATGCTAAGCAGCTCTCACTTGAGGAGATCCTCTACTCTGCAATCCTCACAGACAACGTAGCAGAGCAGAAGAACATCTACTCAACAGCTGCAAAGCTCTTCCCCGGCGACTACCGCGCATACAACAACCTCGCAACTATCGCATACAACGAGGGTGACTATAAGACAGCTGCTGACTACTTGAAGAAGGCTGCTAAGGCTGATCCTACAGCATCAGAAGTAAACGTTAACCTCGGTTACCTCGCACTTCTCGACGGTGATGTTGCTTCAGCAGAGACATTCATGGCTAAGGGTTCAAACGCAAAGGCAGGTGACGAGGCTCTCGGTAACCTCTACATCGCACAGGGTCAGTACTCACGTGCTGCATCACTCCTTAAAGAGGCTACAAACAGCACAGCTCTTGCACAGTTGCTCAACAAGGACTACAGCCAGGCTAAGAAGACACTTGCTGCAATCAAGACTCCCGATGCTGATACATACTACCTCACAGCGGTTCTCGGTGCACGCACAGACAACGCATCACTCATCTATGACGGATTGAAGAACGCTATCAAGCTCGATCCCTCTATGGCTACAAAGGCTGCAAAGGATCTTGAGTTTGTAAAGTATCTTACAGACAGCTCATTCCTTAACATTGTAAAGTAATAATTCCTGCTTCCAAGTGAAGGGAACAGACTCAAAAGAACGACTCTCAATGCTTGCACTCACATATGTGCAAGGATTGGGAGTCGCTCTATTCAGACAAATGGTGGAAACGGCAGGAAGCGCCTCTGAGATATTCGAAAATATCTCTTCGCTTCCCGATATTCTCCCCGGTGCCACTCCGCAGTTGAAATTCCTGCTCTCCGACCCTGAGGCATTCCGCCGCGCCGAGGAGGAACTTGAATTTGCCTGCACTCACAACATCGACATTCTCTGTTACAACGACGATGCCTACCCCTATCGCCTGAGAGAGTGCGATGATGCTCCGATAGTGCTTTACGGAAAAGGCAATTACAATCTCAATGCCGAACATATAGTCTCGGTCATAGGCACACGCAAGGCTACAATATATGGCAAGGATATGTGCGAGAAGTTCGTCAGGGAGCTTTCGGAACTTATGCCCGGCACGCTTGTGGTTAGCGGCCTTGCATACGGCATAGACATCTGTGCCCACAGGACTGCGCTTGGCGCATCTCTGCCGACAGTGGGCGTGCTTGCCCACGGCCTCGACCGCATATACCCGCCTGTGCACCGCAATACAGCAAAGGAGATGCTCGAAAATGGAGGACTGTTGACAGAATTCATGAGCCGTACAGCCCCCTTGCCTGCAAATTTCGTGAGGCGTAACCGCATAGTGGCAGGAATGTCCGATGCGACAGTTGTGATAGAATCAGCCGCTAAGGGTGGTTCACTTATAACTGCATCCATCGCCCGCAGTTACGACCGCGACTGTTTCGCCTATCCCGGAAAGACAACCGACACAAATTCCGTAGGTTGCAACAATCTTATAGCAAAGAATAGGGCTGCATTGATAACCTCCGCCGCAGATTTTGTGGAGGCAATGAACTGGGAACCTCAGAAAAAACGTAAAAAGAAACCCTCAACACAGTTGCAACTCTTCTCCGAACTTTCACCCGAAGAGGAACTGTTGATGAAATATCTTGCACAATACCCCGAAGGCGTTCAGGTAAACCGCATGGTGGTCGATACAAATATCCCCGTAAACCGTCTGATGACCATTCTTTTCGAACTCGAAATGAAAGGGCTTGTCAGGACTATTGCCGGCGGCCGTTATATGCTTGCCAACAATATATAAACAGTTTCTAATTCTAAATGAAATTCTGCAATTATATATCATCAATCCTGTGCATGCTCTTGCTGTTGTCCTGCTCATCTGGCGGGGCATATTCCTATACAACCATCGATGGCGACATATATGAGACTCGCATATACACACTCCCGAATGCTGCAAGGCTCTATCTTACAAAGAACGATATTCAGCCCCGCGTGGCTGCCGCACTCCTGCTGCCGGCAGCCAATGCCGACACGATAGAGGCGCTCTACACCCCGTCGGTACATTCAGGCGACTATGCTGCACTGTTCGCACGCATCGGCTCTCATGGTGCATATATTGTTGAAACAGGAGAGGGTAGAGCAATCCTTACAGATATTCCTTGCAATGAAATAGAAAATTGGGCGACAATAATGCGTGGCTCCTTTTCAGCCCTTCCCGACAGCTTTTCGATTGTAATATCAGGCGACATAATATTCGACGATGTTGTTGCAACCATAGAAAAACAATTTTCGGACATTGCGCTTTACGGCACAGCCCCATCCGTGCGCGGAGAAGATGATACCCACATGCTGTTCGCCCTGCATCCCGACGCCGATGCCATGCGCAAGCGTGCAAAAGAGGGTGTGCTGAGAGTAGAGGATGTAGAGTCCTTGAAGGAAAATTACCTTTTTGCCCTCGCCGACGGATTCTTTGACAACACTTTTCGCGTGCGCATGATAGCAGATGCGCTATTGCGAGGTGCTGCCTGCAACAGCGTGGTACTACTTGCCGATAATCTTGAAAAAGTAGACAAAAAGATGTTGGCGGCCTCCTCTTCACGGCTATGCAGAATGGAAAAAATGTCTCCTCAGGTTCATCCCGGTGCGGCAAATTCAATCTCTCTCTCTTCGCCACTGCCGGCGAAGGTAAGTTTTCCCGATGCTGAGGAATTGTGCAAAGAAAATACTTTTAGCGAAAATACGCATGACGGATTTTGTCGTATTCTATTGCACGTGGATTGCAGCGGAATACCGTCGACTGTCGCAACCATTGCTGCGCAATATTTGAACGAAGCGCTTGCCGGCAGCGAACCACAGATCGGGGTGGAATTGTTCGGGAAATCACTCCTTATAGAATTTCATTTCGCGGCAGAGACCGGTGAAAAGAGCGTAGAAAAAGCCATGACTGCCCTTGGCGGGGTAGTCGACAGTGAACGATTCTATCGTTACCTGCAACAAAACGGCGATGCGCTTCTGGCCGGAAAAACATCTCCGACAAATATAGCGGCACAGACTGCCGAATATCTTAAAGGCGGCAAGCGCAGTACCGGACTGCACAACCTTGCCACACTCTCGATGCAGAGAATATTCTCATCCTCGACCTCGCCATTGGCAATAGGCACAGAGGCTGAAAAATTGCTTCCTCTTTTAAAACCCCATTTCACTGTCGCCGCCCCGCAAAATATGGGAATAACAGCCCCTGCCGATGAATCGGCCCCCGAATATATGCTTGTAGCCATGGATTGCGACACCCTCTATACATTGTCTGCGGCTCCCGTTGACGGAGTCGGCGACAAAGCAACCATTTTGCTTTTCAACAAGGCTGCCGAACTCTCCCGCACAGATACACTCGTACGATACTCTCATAATGGAGCTTGCTTGGCAATGGGGGCAGCCTGGAAAGAGTCTCTCCCATTCTCCGAGGAATACTTCGACGCAGCCCGTTCATTGCTCATCTACGACCTCTCCACATACGCTAAAACGCCACAGGCGGCAGTGCGCGAATATCTTCTCGGGAAGCAGTGGGGGTGTTCATCCTCCGAACTATACGATGCCCTTTGCGGAATCTCGTATTCCGATGCAAAGGATTTTTGCCGTTGGCACAGAAAAGCGTCCGCTGTCAACATCGTCGTAGGAAAAGGCAGTTCTCCTGAACTGCGCAACCTCGCCGCAAAAGAGAAGGTTGCCTACCTCACCCTCGATGAACTTTTCGGCTATTAGCAATAATTTGTGTATAATGCCGAAAATGACTATCTTCGCACAAAGTAAAAAAAGAAGTTCCTAAACAGATGAAAGAATTTATAATATCCGAATCAAAAGCCGAAACAGCCATCCTCATAGGTCTTATTACCCCCTATCAGGACGAGCGCAAGACCAATGAATATCTCGACGAACTTGACTTTCTCGCAAGCACCGCCGGTGCAGTTGTTGTCAAACGCTTCACCCAGCGTATAGACCGTCCTCACCCTGTAACATACGTGGGAAGCGGTAAACTCACAGAAATAGGTGCTTATATCGAAGAGCGCAAGGACAGCGAAGAAGAGATAGGAATGGTGATATTCGACGACGAACTTTCGGCCAAGCAGTTGCGAAACATCGAAAAGGAACTGAAAGTAAAGATTCTCGACCGTACATCGCTTATTCTCGACATCTTTGCCATGCGCGCACAGACAGCCCATGCAAAGGTGCAGGTGGAGCTTGCCCAATACAAATATATGCTTCCCCGTCTGCAACGTCTGTGGACTCACCTTGAACGACAGGGTGGCGGCTCAGGTAGCGGCAAGGGTGGCAGCGTAGGACTCCGCGGACCGGGTGAGACGCAGCTCGAAATGGACCGCCGTATTATCCTCGGCCGAATGTCGCTGCTGAAAGAGCAGTTGCAGCAGATCGACCGCCAGAAGGCTACACAGCGCAAGAACCGCGGCCGTCTCATCCGTGTGGCGCTCGTCGGATACACCAACGTGGGAAAGTCCACCCTTATGAACCTGCTCGCCAAGAGCGAGGTGTTTGCCGAGAACAAACTCTTTGCCACACTCGACACCACAGTGCGCAAGGTGATTATAGAGAATCTCCCCTTCTTGCTCTCAGATACCGTAGGATTCATACGCAAGCTCCCCACCGACCTTGTGGAGTCGTTCAAGTCTACACTCGACGAGGTGCGTGAGGCCGACCTCTTGCTGCACGTAGTAGATATTTCGCACCCCGACTTCGAGGAGCAGATAGAGGTTGTTGACAAGACCCTTGCCGACCTCAACTGCGGCGATAAGCCCATGATGGTAATCTTCAACAAAGTGGATGCTTACAGGAGTGTACCTAAAGAGGAGGACGACCTTACCCCCAAGACAAAAGAGAATCTCACCCTTGACGAACTTAAATCGACATGGATGGCGAAGCTCTCCGACAACTGTCTGTTCATTTCGGCACGCGAGCGCACAAATATTGACTACCTCAAGGAGGTAATGTACAAGAAGGTGTGCGAACTCCATGTGCAGAAGTATCCCTATAACGATTTTCTCTATCCTACATACGAGGAGTAGTTCCCGGATAGTATCAAAAGAGCTACTGCGCCTCGGAATAATATTAAAACAATTGATATTATTCCGAGGCGCAGTCTATTCGAATATATTACTGTCCGGTAAATGTGTTTAAGTCGTTTAAAATTCGATATTTAAGTAGCGGCAAGCCCCTATTCTTTATTAAGACAAAGTTAAGTCAATGATTGGAACTCCCTCGCCCTTTGGGCACTCCCTCTTCAAGCTAATCTTTGGACACATTTATTTTAAATCGATATTTGCTATATTTCTAAATATCAACAAAATAGCTTACTAAAAAAAAGCTCCTGCCCTTAAAGGGGAGGTGGATTCAATCGCGTCGCGATTGAAGACGGAGGGGTTTTCCTCGCGTAGCAAGGTTTATTGTAGTACGATAGGTTTAGAACCCCCTCCGAACTTTTTTCTCGGAAAAAAGGAAGACCTCACTTGCGTTCGGCACTCCTTTGGGAATATAAATATTCCGTCGTCGCAAGCAACGCTCCATTCCGCGTTGCCCCCCTTTAAGAGG
>SUXT01000149.1 GCA_015060835.1 Bacteroidales bacterium | reverse complement strand
TCCCTCTTGAAGAGGGACATTGCGTAATAAGCAATGTTTGCGACGACGAAAGCTTTAGCTTTCCAAAGGAGTGCCGAGCTTGTGAGGCTTAGCAGGGCGAGGGAGTTCCAATCATTGACTTAAATTTACCTTAATAAAGAATTGAGGCTTATAGCTGCTTAACTATTGAATTTTAAATGACTTAAATACGTTTACCGGACACCTACAACTTAGAATAATATGAAGAAACATCTATTGCACCCGTTTTACTTTTAGCGTACCTTGTTTTATTACGCTCAACGGAAAAAATCTCCCGACCGTAAAAGGTCGGGAGATTGATTATCTATTGCTTCCCTACTATTCGTGGGTTAACAACCATTGTCTTATTTCAATGAAGATTCCAAATTCAAGGAAACGCCCTCTTAATCAGCCTCTTCGTTCATATCGATCTCCACAGACGAATCGTATGAATTTGTAGCCTTCAGATTGATTACCGGACGGATGAAAAACTCCACCTCTACAGTCTCTGCTATAAGAGCGATAATCTCATCCGGGTCCTTGTATGCCATAGGACTCTCGTCAATGGTACCCGTACCCACCGAAGTAGAGTAAATACCCTTCATCGACTCCTCGTACTCGCTAAGGTCGATAAGTTCCTTGGCAGCCGCACGCGACAGAAGACGACCCGCACCGTGGGGAGCAGAGCAGTTCCAATCCACATTACCCTTTCCGCGAGCAATAATAAGACCGTCGCGCATGTTGAAAGGAATAACCAGACGGCGGCCTTCCGGCGCAGCAACAGCACCCTTGCGCATCATCTTCATAGCGAAGTCAATGTAGTTGTGTGTAGTATAAATCTGCTCCACTATCTCCACCTTCTTTCCACTGCCGCTTCTGATAGCTTCGAGCACAAGACGGTCGATAATCATGTGGTTGTACTCGGCATAAGCCTGAGCAATCACCATATCAGTTATATAACCCTTCATAGCCTCGCCAACGAGAAATCCGTTGGCAACACCAACCTGCTTTCCGGCCTCCATCTTCCAGTACTTCCACACTTTCTGGCCGAGATTGCGGCTGCCGCAGTGCACAGTAAAGGCATAGTTTCCTTCGGGCGTAACACCAACTTCAACAAAGTGGTTGCCACCGCCCACAGTGCCAATGCTGTGGTAGAACATATGCTCGCTCTGGTTAATGCGTTTGAGGAATGCAGTAATACTCTTTTCCGAAACATCGGCATTGCCCACCATTTCGGGCCACTGTTGACGGGCCTGCTGCAAGCGCTGGTTAAGATGCTTGTAAAGCTCCGCGTAAGGATAAACAGCCTTCTGATGAATAGTCATTCCAAACTTAACATTCTCGCGGATATTCTTCTCAATCACCTCATAATCATCGGCATTGATGGCAAGATTGGTAATTGCAGTAGATACCGAACAACCAATATCTCCCCCAACATGGTCGGGATTGACATGATTGCTGAAAGGCACAGTAAAACCAACCACAATATCCTTACCCGCATGCACATCGGGCATGATTCTAATCTTTGAACCCTCGAACATGGGATTATCCAAAAAACGATAAACCATAGAAAGGGCCTCATGTTCTATATTATCTGTAAAAATTTTGCAATCCTTGCAATATTTACCTTTAAGTTCCAACATAGTCGTATAGTGTTTTACAGGTGGCTGCACACAAAGCGCCACCATAATTATTTAATTGAGATCAACAAGCCGAGCCATTCTGTGATACGCATACACCTATACCCTCTTCTCGGTGCGCGGCACGACAAAATTCACAAAATCCAGCGAGGGGAGAGAACAAGAAGCAAATGCCGATGCTTCAGCCCAACAATCTTAGTAAGCTTCTATACAACTTTCTCTCAAAACATACTATTACATAGCCTTATAATATATAATCAGTCAAGGGTTTCTCTGTTTCATACCTCCATGAAGATGAACAGAAACCCTATATGTTCATCCCACGGAATCAGTTGCCCGTTCATTCAGGCACTTGCTACATCCAATTTACATTATTTATTCTACACTTTTACAAATAAAATAGGTTCTATAGGTAGGTTCTATAAAGAATTCAACCTTTTATAAAGAGGCAAACAGCAAGACATTTCTATCATTGTCACTAAAAAAAATGCGGCCCCTACAGAATATTCCGCAGGGGCCGACAGTTTTTTTCGATTAACTATTAGTTAACAGAAGCCATGTAAGCGATGAGGTCGAGAACCTTGTTAGAGTAACCGATCTCGTTGTCATACCATGAAACAACCTTAACGAATGTGTCTGTCAAAGCGATACCTGCTTTAGCATCGAAGATAGATGTGCGTGTGTCACCCAAGAAGTCAGAAGAAACAACTGCATCCTCTGTGTAACCGAGAACACCTGCCAATTCACCCTCAGAAGCCTCCTTCATAGCTGCACAGATCTCAGCGTATGTAGCGGGCTTAGCCAAGTTAACTGTCAAGTCAACAACTGAAACGTCGAGAGTGGGAACGCGCATTGCCATACCTGTCAATTTGCCGTTCAAAGCGGGGATAACCTTACCTACTGCCTTAGCTGCACCTGTTGAAGAGGGGATGATGTTGCCTGCTGCTGCACGGCCACCACGCCAGTCTTTCACTGAAGGACCGTCAACAGTCTTCTGTGTAGCTGTTGTAGAGTGTACTGTTGTCATCAAACCGTCTGTGATACCCCATTTGTCGTTCAATACCTTAGCGATGGGAGCCAAGCAGTTTGTTGTACAAGAAGCGTTAGATACGAACTGTGTACCGGGAACGTATGTCTTCTCGTTTACACCGCAAACGAACATGGGAGTGTCATCCTTAGAGGGAGCTGACATAACAACATACTTAGCACCAGCCTCGATGTGAGCCTGAGCCTTCTCCTTTGTGAGGAAGAGACCTGTTGACTCAACAACGTACTCAGCACCTACTGCATCCCACTTCAAGTCAGCGGGGTTGCGCTCTGCTGTTACGCGGATAGCCTTACCGTTAACGATGAGCTTGCTGTTCTCAACGTCAGCCTCGATTGTACCCTCGAAAATGCCGTGCATTGTGTCATACTTGAGCATGTATGCCAAGTAATCTACAGGGCAAAGGTCGTTGATACCTACAATCTCAATGTCGTTTCTTGTCTGTGCGGCACGGAAAACGAAACGGCCGATACGGCCAAAACCGTTAATACCTACTTTTGTCATAGTTTAATTTTATTTATAAATAAAAGGTTAAAAATGTTTCTTTTATATTTATCCGCAATTACAATAGTGAGCACTGCTGCATGATGCCGTGAGTAGTATAATTGCGCATATAAAAAGTGCTATTTTCACAGTTTTCATACTTTACTCATTAAATTGCGATGCAAATTTACAAAAATCTTTTTATATTTGCGACAAATATTAATCTTAAATAACAAAAAAGGTGATTAAAAGTAGTTTTCTTTCCGATTTCAAGAAGTTTGCCATGAAGGGCAACGTGATAGACATGGCTGTCGGTGTAATCATCGGTGGTGCATTCGGCAAAATAGTAACATCAATCGTCAACGACCTCATCATGCCCCCCATAGGTCTTTTGGTAGGCGGTGTCAACTTCAAGGACCTTAAGTTGGTGATGAAGGAGGCCGTAACAGCAGCCGACGGCACAGTTGAGCAGGCAGCCGTTACACTCAACTACGGCAACTTCTTGCAGCAGACATTCGATTTTCTCATCATTGCATTCTCTATCTTCGTAGTGATACGCATCATCGGCAACCTCACACGCAAGAAAGAAGAAGAGGCAGCAGCGGCTCCCGCAGCTCCTCCCGCACCCTCAGCAGAGGAGAAACTGCTCACCGAGATTCGCGACCTTCTCAAAGAGAAGAAATAACACGACAACACAATCGGATGACCTTACGGTGTGCCAATTGGCACACCGTTTTTATTAGGAATGCCTCCCTAAAGGTAAACAACAACAAAATTAAAAACCAATCCTGATTTAGAAGCTGTTTGAATTTTATTTTAATAAGATAGGCTGCACTCGCATTGCAATTGTAAGCAAGCTTACATTGCGCTCGTTTGCACTATCTTTCGGAATTATTTGAGAGCTATTTTGAGTAGATTT
>SUXT01000030.1 GCA_015060835.1 Bacteroidales bacterium | reverse complement strand
TTTTTATATAATGTGTAAACATATTATATTATTGTTTATAGTGTTTGTTTAAACTCCTCCTCTTATCCAAGACGGAGAGCTTCTTAAATTATTCCCTGCGAATAACCTCGGCAGGATTGACACCCATAATCATCTTTATCTTATGCCACGTTACAACGGCAATCAAGGCCATTATGCCGAAATATATCATTGCACCTATGGCAAATATCATTCCTGTGCTTATCATACGACCGTTGCCGTTCGTAAAGCTCACATAGAAGCAGGCCAACAGCGGATAGACAATAAGGAACGTAACGGAGTATGCAGTGGCATACGGCACTACAAAGCGTCTGAGAATGTCGCCCCTGCGTGCACCGTTTATCTTTCTGATTGCAATCTCTTTCTGTTTGGTGGTAGCATCGAGTGCTATTGTAGAGTAGATGCTCAGCACCACAACTAATAGGCTTATGAAAGCCATGATAAATGCAACGTGCTTCATCATTCTGTTTACACTGTTAATATCGTCGAGCATCTCTTTCAGGGTGATAATCTCTATGTCGAATGTCTTTGGAACAAACTTGTAGAACTCTTTTTCGAATGCCTTGCGTGCCTCTTTCATCGACACACCATCCTTTATGCGGTAGTAGAATGTTTGCCCCAGCTGAGATACAAAGAAGATGCTGCCTGCGGGTGATACAAATCCGTAACCGCTTGCATATATCCTGTCCCAATCCTTTGTAAATACATTGTCTATCACTCCGGCAACGGGATATTTGCGTCCATCTTCCACCTCCACTATTCCGTCATATGTGCCGCCGGCGAGCAGCGCTTGGTGCAGTTTCTTGTCGATATACACATAATTGGCATCGGTCGAAACAATCTTTCCATCCACCGGCAGTTTGAAGAATTTGAAGTACGATGGATCGCCGTATGCTATAATGTCGGCATAGATGGAGTCGTTGTTCACAAACAGTTTTTGCCCATTTGAGGTATTATTGGTCATAGTCTCATTGGAACTGAATGTAAACTCCTCGACGATGGGCAATTTTTCGAGCAACGGTCTTATCAGTTCCCAGTTGTGCTGTAGGTTGCTGATGACAATTATACGCTCAAGTTCTTCGTCGGACAATTGCTCTTTGTGGCGGCCACACTCGGCTTTCTCTGTCTGCAATGCAAGGGCAAGGAACGAGAAACTGATGATGGCTACCGCAAACTGAAGCCCTATCATGAAGTTGCGCATCTTGTTCCCCTGACGGTGGCGCATAAGAGCACCGCGCATGCTCGCGCGACGCAGTTTCATTATGGGCAGGAAAATGGCTGCAAGCGAAACGATAAATGCCATTATCGCAGTGTGCAGCTGCACGGGGATTATCATTCTCGTGGGAATATCGTCAAAAATATCCACATTCAGATAATCGAGATACATCACAGAAAGCTCGCTGGTTATGCAGGAGAGAAAGAACGACATTGTGAGCATTATAAATACTTCGCTCGCTAGCAGCATATAGAGTCCGCGGTTGTTCGAGCCGAGGCATTTGCGCAGGGCAAGTTCACGCTGTCGAGAGTAGAACATCTGTATCACGAACTTCATGAAGTTGATGAGTCCTGTGGCGAATATCAGCAGCGAGAAGAGTATAAGAAACACCACTGAAAGCCAAAAATCCCTGTCGTAATTATGTTGGAAGGCTATCATTCCATATGGCTTGCCGTCATCCGCCGAACGCCACTCTACGCTGTCAATGGCTTTCTGCACCTCTTTAACCGAATAGCCATCCTTTATAAAAGCATAGACCAACGCGCACTTGACCTTGTCGTGTAGCGGTGCATATATCTGCCACGGATGGTCGTTTGTGTAGATATTCTCGCAGACACCGGCAATGCGGTAGCTCTTTCCGGGATAGTATTTCTCTTTCCGGCTTCCGTCATTGCTCAACGTATCATTCAGCAACGTCAGGGTTCGGCCAATTGGGTCTTTCTCACCGAAAATCCTCTCAGCCAACTGCTTGGATATAAGAATCTCATTCTCGCCGATGGAGTCGCGTCCCGAAAGTACCAAAGAGCCGCGCGGGTCGCGGTTGTTTCTGAAGTATTCCGGCGAAATACCCTGTGCCCTAATGGGATAAAGCTCTTCTACATTGTCGCTGTATGCCAACAGTTTTTCCAATGTATAGTCGTGGGTGTGGAAATTACACAGCCCCTCGATGCCCTTGTCTACTATATCTTTATATTCGGCATAAGTTGTCGTCTCCCCGCTCCTTTTGCCGATGCTGACCAGAATCCCGTCTCTGAACTGACATTTTACGGCTACACCTATATAGCCGTTTATAGTCAGTCCCACCGCCATACATAGTGCCGACACTATTGTGTGGAACTTATATTTCAGCAGCTGGCGCACTGCCATTTTCATATAATGTATGAGCATGGCTATAGTGAGCTTAAATGTTCTTGTTGCTTGTCTCTATGGTAACTTCGCCGTCGAAGAGGTTTACAATGCGGTCGGCATACGATGCGTCGCGTTGCGAGTGGGTAACCATCACTATGGTGGTGCCCTCGCTGTTGAGTCGGCGCAGAAGTTCCATCACCTCTATTCCGTTCTTCGAGTCGAGGTTACCGGTAGGCTCGTCGGCAAGGATAATTTCGGGTGAAGCAACCACTGCGCGTGCTATTGCCACACGTTGCTGCTGTCCGCCCGACAGCTGTTGCGGAAAATGCTTCGAGCGGTGTGTGATGTCCATGCGCTGCATTGCTGCCTCTACTCGCTCCTTGCGCTCCTTCTTGGGGATACCCATGTATAGCAGAGGAAGCTCGATGTTCTCGTATACGTTAAGGTCGTCGATGAGGTTGAAACTCTGGAATACAAAGCCTATAACTCCCTTGCGCAGGTCGGTGCGATGCTCCTCGGTGAAGCAGGCAACGTCTGTTCCGTTCAACCAATAACAGCCCTCTGTGGGGTTGTCGAGCAGTCCTAATATATTGAGCAACGTAGATTTTCCACAACCCGACGGGCCCATGATTGCCACAAATTCCCCTTTAGAAACTTCGAAGTCAACGCCGTTCAATGCCCATGTCTCCAATTCCTCTGTGCGGAATGCTTTCTTGATTTTTTCTGCTTTAATAATCTTTTCCATAATCTTATTCTGTTACAAATTAAATGAATTTATTCCAATGTGTTTATATATTTTGTTGTTTAATAATCTATTGTCTTTAAATTCTCCCTCTTGAAGAGGGAGTCCCCGCAGGGGGAGGGAGTTCCCGAATATCGCGACAACTTTTTTTCGATGACATTCGTTTCGGTTGGAACTCCCTCCGTCGCTTCGCTCCTCGTCCCTCTTCAAGAGGGACAATTTCTTATACATAACTTATTTTATTCTCAATCTCTCAGCTTCGTTAAAATCGGAATACTCCGACACGACTACCCTATCACCCTGCTGCAACCCTTCGATTATCTCAAATTGCTTGGGATTCTGACGTCCTACGACTATGGGTACACGCTCGGCTGTTGTTCCCGACTCACTCAGTTTGTATATGTAGCGTCCGCCGTTGAACGAGTAGAATTTTCCGCGCGGAATTACAAGCGTTTTCTCAGGGCGTCCCAGTTCTATCTGTATATTGTAGCTCTTGCCGACGCGGGCATTTTCGGGCTTTTCGCCACAGAATACAAGCTCCACGCTGAATGTCTGGTTTTTCACTTCGGGCACTACCTTCGATATTTTCATAGGGAATTTTACCCCCTGATAGGTTACGCTTGCCGGCAGTCCCACGCTTATGCGATCGACATAATATTCGCTCAGGTTGGCATGTACCTTGTAGTCGTCGAGGATATTTATTTCGGCTATGCTCTCGCCCGATGCTACACGTTGTCCGGGTATTGCCGACACGTAGCTGAGCTGTCCGCGCAAGGGGCTGCGTACCACAAGATCGTCGAGACGGCGGCGGGTGCGGAGGTACTTGTCGCGACTGTTGGCAAGTTCGTTATCGAGCAGCGAGCGCTGTATAAGGTTCACTGCCGAGTCGTGTTTGAGGCTTTCGAGAGTGAGCTGTGTCTTTTTGTGGTTGTAGCTGTACTCATCTTCGGAGACTTCGAGCTGCGCCTTGCTCTTTATGCCCATGCGTGCCTCCTCCTTATCGAGATTGTGGCTCTTCTCCAAGCGCTTCATTTCGTACTCTGCCTGAAGCATCTGACCACGCAACGAGATGCTTTTCTGCTCCATCTGATACTGTTGCAGACGATGGTTTAGCTGCTGCTTCTCCCATGCGAGACGCTCCTCCTCAATGCTGCGTATCAGTTCGGGATTCTCTATCGTCAGTATAGTATCCCCCTCTTCGAGCATTGCACCGTTGCCGGCAACGATGTGCGAAATATAACCCCCCTCGCGGCAGTTCACCTTGATATTAAGGATGGGCTGCACAATGCCCGAAACATCTATATATTCGTGGAAGTCGGCTACGGTTGCTTCGCCAATTTCAATATCCTCTCCATCGACGAGGATAGTTCGAGGTCCTACTATCATGCTTACGTTGAGTGCTGCGAGTGCTATCAGCGCCACGCCTGCAATGAGCCAATATTTGTGGCGTATGTACCACGCCCGTTTTTCTAATTTTATATCCATTGTATCTCAGTTTTATTGATTTTCGAAAATTTTTCCTCCTGTCATGCTTCGCAGTCCATAATAGAGACTCCAGAAATAGCTCAATGCGTTTATTCGTCCCCTTTGAGCTGAGTCTTTCTCCGTCGTTGCCGCGTTAAGGTCGAGTATCGTAGCCTTGCCCATTATATACATGTGACGGGCAACTTCGTAGCGCTGTTGGGCAAGAGCGGCGCTCTTCTCGGCTATCTCCACGCGATGTGCCTGCAAGTTGAACTGCCTGACTGTCTGCGCTATATTTGTTTCAAAATCAGTCTCGGCACGTTCAATCTCTATCTCCACAAGTTCGGCATTTGATTCTGCTATCTTCACCCTGCCTTTTCCGCGTCCCCAGTCGAGCAGAGGCAGTGTTATTCCTACACCTACATACTGCATATTCTGTGGCGACCGGTAGCTGTCGGCAAGATTGTCGGCTGTCTGTGAGAGACCCAGCTGTATGTAGAGGTCAGCCTTCAGTCCGGCATTGGCTTTTGCCTGTGCAAGATTGTTGCGGCTCTCGCGGCGGCGCAGTTCCAGCGACACAAGGTCGGGGCTGTGAGTGCGGGCGAGTGTGAGTGCTGTCGCAACATCGGCTTTGCAGGTGGGCAACTCTGTTTCGCTCTCTACCTTTATTATCGTTCCCTTCTCGATGGAAAGATAGGAACGCAATGCGGTCATTGCATCCTCCAGATTGCTTTGTGCACTCAGCACATTTGCTTCGGCTGTTATCTTGTTCAGTTCCAGTTGCAGCATTTCGCTCTCGGTGATTGTGCCTATGTCGTAGCGGCCGCGTGCATAACGGCTCAGCGTGTCGGCAGATGCGTAGTTGTATTGTGCTATGAAAAGTTCGGTCTGTGCCGAGGCGAGGTTGAAGAAGTAGGAACAGGCACGGGCGGCGATAAGCTCCATGCTCTCTGTGTAGTTTTTCAGTGCCGCCTCGTAGCGCAGTGGTTGCAATCTGTTCTCCCATTTCAGCGAATTGTAGCCGAAGAGCTGTTGCTGGTATCCGAGGACCACTGGCTGCGAATTGTAGGCGGTTGTCTTGTTCGAGAGTTCGTCCTGCCGTTGCAATGAGCTTTTCAGGAAAAACTGTCCGCCGGTGAGAGCTACATTCTGTGTGATGCTGAGTGAGGCATCGGTGCTCAGTTGGTTCTGTTCAACAAACGACGCTGTGCCGTCGGGTTGCGTTATTTTGCTTATCACACGGTTGAGGCTCGGTGTCGAGGTGAGTGTTACCGACGGCAGGTAGTTTGCCTTGTGGAATTTGTAGCTCCATTCGGCTGCGAGCAGTGTGTGGCGTGCCGAACGTGCATCGTAGGAGTGTTCGCGTGCCATCGTTATTGTCTCGGCGAGCCGCAGTGTTAGTGTATCGCCGTAGGCAGCGGCTGTTGCAAGCAGCATAAATAGTGTCATTATCTGTTTTTTCATTTTTTGGAATTTGTTTCGTCCTTCTGAAAATTATATTACAAAATGCGTGCCAAACTTTTATTTTGTTGGTAATCAATGTGGTGTGGTTTTGAAGTGCTATGTTGTGTGTGCTTTTCCGCACAAAATGTGTGCGCAATCGCACGTTTTTTATAGTTGCAGAGAAAAATTGTTTCTGTAAATTTGCAGTAAACTGTGAATGGATAAAATTATGTATAAAGGAAAAGTGCTTATTGTAGACGACAACGAGGATGTGCTCTTCTCGCTCAATCTTCTGTTGAAGCCCCACTGCGAGGCTATCAGGGTTGCCACTGCGCCCGAAAAGATTGCCCATTTCATGAAGGTGTTCGAGCCGGATGTCATTTTTCTGGATATGAATTTCAGACGCGATGCTGTGAGCGGTAGCGAGGGGTTCAAATATCTCGAAGAGATACATAAACTCGATAGTGATGCTGTGGTCATCTTCATGACTGCATACTCGGACACAGACAAGGCTGTGAGAGCGATAAAAGCAGGTGCTACCGATTTCATCGCAAAGCCGTGGGACAACGACAAACTGTTGGCTACATTGAGGTCGGCAATGGAGCTGCGGTATTCACGGCTCGAGGTGCTCAGCCTCAAGGAACGATTGGCAACGATAGGCCATTCGGGCGATGAGGATGCTCTTGCCCTTATAGGCGAGTCGCAGGAGATGCGCAGGATAAAGGCGGACATCGAGCGCTTTGCCAAGAGCGATGCGAATATTCTGATTCTCGGCGAGAATGGTACCGGTAAGGATGTTGTTGCACGTCTGCTGCACAATCTGTCGCAACGGCGCGATAATCCTTTTGTGGCGATAGACCTCGGCTGTGTGCCCGAACAGCTCTTCGAGAGCGAACTTTTCGGTTACGAAAAGGGAGCATTCACAGGCGCAGTGTCGGCAAAGGCAGGGCGTATGGAGGCGGCTTCGGGCGGCACGCTTTTCCTCGATGAGATTGGCAATCTGCCGTTGCAATCGCAAGCCAAGCTTCTGACTGCCATCGAAAAGCGTGAGATTACCCGCGTGGGTGGCACAAGGGCGAAACGTATAGATGTACGACTGATAAGTGCCACCAACTGCGACCTGCAACGCATGGTTGCCGAGGGCGGTTTCAGGCAGGATCTGCAATTCAGGATAAACACCATTGAGATACACATTCCGCCGTTGCGCGAGCGTGGCGAGGATATTCTCTTGCTTGCCGAATTTTTCCTCACGAAATTTGCAAAGAAGTACAATAAGGATATTCGCCGCATCAGTCGCGATGCACAGCGGCTGCTTATGAAATATGATTGGCCGGGCAATGTGAGGGAACTGCAACATGCGGTGGAAAGGGCTGTGATAATGGAAGATTCCAACATCCTGCGCCCCGATAATCTGATGCTCTCCCCTGCTCAGGCGCTCTCCTCCTCCCCTACCGAGGAACTTACCATGAACCTCGAAGAGCTTGAACGCGATGCCATCAGCCGTGCGATGAAACGTGCCGATGGCAACATCAGTCGCGCCGCCGAGTTGTTGGGTATCACAAGATATGCTCTTTATCGTAAACTTGGGAAATAGAAGCTATGTTTTACCATAGATAGTTTAAATTTATTAGTGTCCGGTAAACGTATTTAAGTCGTTTAAAATTCAAGATTTAAGTAACTACAAGCCCCATTTTTTTATTAAGACAAATTTAAGTCAATGATTGGAACTCCCTCGCCCTGCGGGCACTCCCTCTTCAAGAGGGAGAATGTCAGATATTAGTAATTTTCAGAAATTTACATTCCTCCTCTTGAAGAGGAGGTGGATTCAAAAACTCGTTTTTGAAGACGGAGGAGTTCAAAACATAAGCAGAATAAAAATTTACCGGACACTAATAGTTTAAATTCCTCCTCTATTGAAGAGGAGGTGGATTCAACTGCTTTTGCAGTTGAAGACGGAGGCGTTCCAAACATCGCGGAAAAGCACGCAACTATTTTAAAATAAAATCCAAACAACTTCATAGAAGCCATGAAAAAGAGATTCATCATAAATTTCCTACTTATACTCGTTACTGCATTTGCTGCTGTAGCTGCTGCGCGGTCGGGCATCTGGTTCTCGGCAAGCGGAGCGGCTTTGCTTTGCCTCTTTATCATATACAGAGAGTGCAGACTGTTCGATGAGTGTGTCGATGCGTTGAAGGATGAAAAGTTCTACACGCATTTGGCTGCAAAAAAATCGGCAGAGACCGAGACTGAACTTCATTTCTATAAAATGGTGATGGAGGGAGTGGATACGGCCGTGATTATGGCTACGGATGGCGGTTGTATCGAGTGGGTGAACAGTGCAGCCCGTTCGCTGATTGGCAATGAGGAGCTTCTCCCTGCCGCAATTATGGAGGGCGTAAAGAACAGAAGTTCCGAAGTGATACTTGCCGGTAAGGAGTATTCGCTTGAATGTTCGCGTTTGTCTTTACGTTTTTCTGATAGGAATATTGTTGTGCTGAAGAATATCCACTCCTCGATAGAAAGGAGCAAGGTTGAGTCGTGGCACAAATTGGTGAGGGTGCTTACGCATGAGATTATGAATTCCATGACTCCCATAATTTCGCTCTCCGAGACATTGTGCGAGAGTGCAAAGAATGATGCTCTTTCGGCTGGTGGCGACGACAGTATGGAAAATATCCGTCGCGGGCTTGAGATTATCAAGCGTCGCAGCAGCGGTCTTTTGTCCTTTGTAGAGAATTACAGAAAACTCACCCGCATTGCTGTGCCCGACAAGAAGCTGTTTGCATTGAAAGGGTTGCTCGATGATCTACGCGAACTGTTTTCCAACCCTTATATTGAATTCGAATCATCTGCTGTGGAGGGTGTCGAAATTCTTGCCGACAGGACTCAGATTGAGCAAGTGCTTATCAATCTGCTGAAGAACAGTGTTGAGGCATGCGAGGAGCGCAGCAACAGCATCGGGGATTATGATAAACGGATTACATTTGCGGCAGATGTTGTATCGACTTCGGGAAGCAGATGTGTGGAATTTTCCGTTACGGACAATGGAATCGGTATTCTCGCCTCGGTGCGCGAACAACTGTTTGTTCCCTTCTTTACAACAAAAAAGAGCGGCAGCGGAATAGGATTGAGTCTCTGCAAACAGATTATTACCAACCACGGCGGCTCGATAGAGATTGAGTCGGACGAGAGTGGAGGTTGCACTGTGAAGTGCTCTCTGCCGATGTATTCTTAGTTACTTTTTCAATGTAAAGTCAAACCTCAATCCTCCATCCGGGCGATTGCCGGCTGTTATTGTACCGCCATGAAACAAGACCGCATGTTTAACGATGGCAAGACCAAGGCCTGTACCTCCCTTTTGTCTCGAACGTCCTTTGTCAACCCGATAGAATCGCTCAAAGAGGCGTGTCAATTTTTTATCTTCCACACCCACGCCATCATCCTCAAAGCGAATGCGGCACTCCTTTTCATTATTGGCAACGAGTGAAATATAGATATTCTTACCCTCGGAATAGGCAATAGCATTCTCTGTGAGATTACGGAATATGGAGCCTATGAGTGAGATATTGCCATCGATTACTACCTGTTCGCTGAAATCGGTATGCAGTGTCATGCGTTCACTGTTCGGCATTATCTCCAATTCGTCAGCAATCTCCGAAATGATTTCATTGATTACAACTTTCTCTTTACCAATAAGTGCACTTCCATCTTCCATTCGGGTAATAAGGGATACATCAGCCAACAGTCTTCTAAGTCTTTCGTTGTTCGTGTAGCATCGTTCTATCAGTTCCTGACGCTTTTCTTCGCTTAGAGAAATACCCGAAAGAAGAGTTTCGAGGCACACCTGTATTGATGCCACAGGGGTTTTGAGTTCGTGGTTAATGTTGTTGGTAAGTTGTCTCTTGATGCGAATCTTCTCTTGCTCCTCGCGCAAGGTCGCCTCATGTGCAATATCTCTATCCTTTATGGTCTGTTGCCATTGGGCATAAAGTTGCACAATGTGATTGGAGATAGAGCCAAGTTCATCATTTGGGAAAGGTTCATCTTCGTCAAAGGCCTCTCCTTTTTTGGCCTTATCGGCAAATCTGTTCAGTCGTTCAATGGTTTTACCGACTCTTCGTGTTGCAAAATAGGCCAATATGGTCATCACAGAACTGATGAGAATCATTACTCCCAAGAAATTCCAATCGGCTCTAAGCAACTCACGAAGTGTAGATGAGTATGGGATTGCTGTACGTATTATAGCCCGCTTGCCCTTTGTTGCCGAATAGAAATATTCCCGCCCATCGCTTGCCGATTGTCTTCCTATGTGATATCCGAAGCCTTTGTTCAGTGCCGTTGCAATTTCGGGCCGATGGCTATGATTGTCAAGCGAATCCAATGAAATCATATTGTCATAAATAACAGCACCCGAAAGAGATATTATTGAAATGCGCAGACCGTCGAAGGGCTTTTCGTGATTTGCAATATACTCTTCGTGAGACAACCCATCTTCCACTACTTCGAGAAGGTGGCGATTATACATCTGAAGTTGTGCGTTCAGGAAGTCCGATTTGTACTGTTTCTCCCGCAAGTATTGGAATCCGATGAAGCAGAGGATTATACTCAACGAAAAGGTAAGCAACATAAAAAACAGTCGCCTATGGAATGAAAGTTTAATTGCTGAAGCCATAACCAAAACCGGAACGAGTTACAATGTACGAACCATAAGCTCCTATCTTTGAACGCAGACGCGTAATATTGACATCTATGGTTCTATCAAGAACAACAACCTCGTCACTCCAAATATGGCTGAGGATCTGTTCGCGTGAACAAATTTTGCCTCTGTTCATAATCAGATAGGCCAATAATTCAAATTCCTTGCGGGCAAGTTTCACCTCTTCGCCGTCTACAATACAGCGTTTGAATTCCAAATCGAGTTCCAGCCCTTCAACTTTAAGAATATTTGATTTATCGACGGATGCAGCAATGCTCTTTTGTCCGGATGTTCGTCTAAGCACGCTCTTTACGCGAGCTATCACATTACGGATGGTGTATGGTTTCATAATGTAATCGTCTGCACCAAGATTCAATCCCATAACCATGTCGTCCTCCGAATCACGTGCTGTGCAGAAGATGATCGGAATATCGGCAGTCGTAACATCCGCTTTCATCATCTTTGCCATTTTTATTCCACTGATTTCTCCCATCATTATATCGAGGAGTATCAAAGAGTACTTCTTCAGGTCCAGCATAAGAGCCTCTTCTGCACTTAGAGCTGTATCTACGTCGTAGCCTTCGTTTTCAAGGTTAATCTTCAGGACTTCACATAATGTCTCTTCATCGTCCACTATCAATATACGTTCTGTTGCCATATACTTATATATTATTGTGCCGCAAAATTATAGATAAAAAGCGAACTGAATACCATCCAAAATGAGATTTAATAAAAATGTAACATTTCATGCAGAAACAGCTTCTTAACTAATTCCTAATTTTTTTGAAACTCTTTTGAAACATTAACTCTGTTCCTTTGCAGTGTGAAAATTGCGAAAGACGGTTGCACTCGTTGCAAGCAATTGCTAGCATTGCTTACATGCACGTTTACGCAGCTTTCACAATGCTAATTTAAATTATTATGACAATGAAAATGAAATTTATTGTGGCAGGTCTTTTAGCCTGCATCGGCATTGGTGCACAGGCGCAGAATGTCAAGAGTGAGGAACCTAAAGGTAAAGCTATCGTACAGATGTTCGGAAATTTTCATACCGGCTTCGGAGAGAAAAACGACGATAGAGGCTTCGACTTGGAAAGAAGCTACTTGGGCTATGAGTATAAACTCGGAAACGGATTGTCGGTAAAAGGTGTGATGGACATCGGCAAGTCTTCGGATGTAAGCGACTATCAGCGTATTGCTTATATCAAGAATGCGATGGTGTCGTGGAAAAAAGGCGACTTGACATTAAGCGGAGGTCTTATTTCGACCACTCAGTTCAATTTTCAGGAAAAATTCTGGGACTATCGTTACATTATGAAGTCATTTCAGGATCAGTACAAATTCGGCAATAGTGCCGACCTCGGTATTTCCGCAGCATACAAATTTGCAGACTGGATTTCTGCCGATGCGATTATCGTTAACGGTGAGGGTTACAAGAAGGTTCAGAAGAGTGATGGCTTGAACTATGGAGCGGGCCTGACAATGACACCTGTGAAGGGTTTTCAGATTCGTCTGTACGGTGGATTGAACGAGGGTGCCGAAGATGGTAAAGAAGATATTGTGAACATGGCTGCCTTTATGGGTTATAAATGCGACAAGTTCTCAATTGGTGCCGAATATAACCTTATGCAGAATGCTTCCAATAAAAAAGATGCCGACTTGAGCGGTTATTCTATCTATGCAACAATGAACTTGTCGAAAGAGACTGCTTTGTATGCACGATTCGATGATTTGTACTCTAAGGACGATTGGAACAAGGCTAAGGATGAGCAGGCTGCAATTCTCGGCGCACAGTTCAAACTGGGCAAGTATGTAAAGGTCGCTCCCAACGTGAGAATGGCTATGCCTAAGGCCGATGGCGCAAAAGAGAACTACTCGGCATTTGTAAACTGTTATTTTGGTCTTTAATGGTAAAAAAATAGAATTATATGAAAAAGATTTTTTTGTCGATTATGACATTGACACTCGCCATTGCAATGGTATCATGTGGCGGCAACGCAACAGATGGCGGCCGTAAGGCTCAGGAACTTTCGGGTGCAGGTGCTACATTCCCTCTTCCATTCTACAATGTTGTGTTCGAGAACTTCTCTAAGGTAAACGGTGATGTTGTGGCTTACGGTGGCATCGGCTCAGGCGGTGGCGTTCGCAATTTGCGGGACAAGATTGTGGATTTTGCCGGTAGCGATGCTTTCCTTTCTGACAAAGAGATGGCAGATATGGCTCCTGTAGTTCATGTACCAACTTGTATGGGTGCTGTGGTTGTAGCCTACAATCTGGATGGAGTGAAGGAACTGAAACTGACCGGAGAGGTTGTTGCCGGCATCTTCGCAGGTCAAATAAAAATGTGGAACGATGAGCGATTGGTTGCTCTCAACCCTGATGTAACACTCCCTGCTGAGGCTATCATTCCGGTATTCCGCTCGGATGGTTCGGGAACAACCTTTGTCTTCACAGACTATCTTACAAAGGTCAGTCCTATGTGGAAAGAGAAATTTGGTGCAGGCAAGTCGGTAAATTTCCCTTCGGGACAGGCTGCAAAGGGTAATCCGGGTGTTGCCGGCGTGATTTCTCAAACTAAGAACACTATCGGTTATGTAGGCTCTGAGTATGCCTTTGCACAGAAGATTCCTTATGCTAAAATCGGAAACATTCGTGGCGAATTTGTAGAGCCTGATGCCGCCTCTATCTCTGCTGCTGCATCGGGGAAGATTCCGACAGATACCCGTTGTTCAATTACAAATGCCGATGCTGCCGGTGCTTATCCTATCTCTACATTTACTTGGATGGTTATCTACAAGGAACAGAACTACTCTGACCGTTCAAAGGAGCAGGCTGTGGCTACACTCGATTTGTTGAAATATATTCTCTCTGACGAGGCACAGACTATTACCTCTGAGGTTCATTATGCTCCGCTTCCTGCAAAGGCTAAGGAACTCAGTATGAAAAACCTTAAAACTGTAACATACGACGGAGTAGCAATTCTTCAGTAAGAAATATATGAACGATAGACTGTATAGGATTATATTGTTCGTGGTGGCATTGGTTGTGCCTATAGTGTGCGGGGGCGTGGTTTACGCCCTCGTCACTGACGCACACGAAGCGTTCGAACATTTCGGATTTTTGAAATTCCTTACCTCTTCGGAGTGGAGTTACACAGAGGGTAATGAGCAGTATGGTGCACTGCCATTCATTACAGGCACGCTGATGACTACACTCATGGCTCTTCTCTTTTGTATCCCGTTCTCTCTTCCTGTGGCACTCTTTGTGGGAGAATATTTCAGAGAAACGAAGATAGCATCGGTGCTTAGTACCGTAACGGATCTGTTGGCGGGTATTCCCTCTATTATTTACGGTCTATGGGGATTCTACACACTGCGCCCCATTATTATGGCACTCAATATCTCGCCGCAAGGTTCCGGTATTCTTACAGCCTCGCTTGTACTGGCTATTATGATTGTGCCCTACGCTGCATCGCTGAGTGCCGAGTTTATCAAGATGGTGCCAAACGATCTTAAGGAGGGCGCGTATAGTTTGGGTGCCACCCGCGCCGAGGTTGTACGCAAAGTGATATTCCCTGTGGCGGGTTCGGGCATCTTCTCTTCGTATGTCTTGGCTATCGGTCGTGCTTTGGGCGAGACAATGACCGTAACTATGCTTATCGGCAATACGAACAACATCCCCGACTCTATCACCTCTACAGGAAACTCAATGGCATCAATCATTGCCAACCAGTTTGGCGAAGCAGATGGCCTGCGACTTTCATCTTTGATTGCCATAGGATTGATTCTTTTCCTTATTACTGCACTTATCAATATGATTGGTAAAATAATGATTAAACGCGCAAGAATTGTATAGTAATGAATAAATTGAAAGTTAAACATCGTTTGGCAAAAGACAAGTTGATGCTTTGGAGTATTTGCTTGTTGGCGGCAATGACAGCAGTTCCGTTGCTTGCTATTTTGGGTGAAGTGCTGTTGCGTGGTTACGATCAGCTATCCTGGTCGTTCTTTACCGAGTCTACACCGACAGCATATAAGGCTATGAAGGCTATAGCCGCAGGTGAACCTATACCCGGAGGTATAGCAAATGGTATTGTAGGTACAATGATTATGCTTGGCATGGCTATCGTTGTTGCTGTTCCATTGGGTATTCTTTGCGGTGCATTTTTGGCGGAAAACAGCAAGAGTCGTTTCGCTCAGTTCGTCAGCTATCTGACCGACTTGTTGCAGGGTACCCCGTCGGTAATTATCGGTATTATTACCTATATATGGGTGGTTGTTCCTATGAAGGGCTACTCTGCTATTGCGGGTAGTGTGGCGCTCTGCGTTATGATGCTTCCGCTTATTATCCGCTCGACTGAGGAGACTTTGAAGATTCTCCCTATATCGCTCAAAGAGGCAGGATTGGCATTGGGTGGCAACAAGTCACGAGTGATGATGAAGGTGCAACTACCGGCTGCATTCGGTGGTATCTTTACGGGGGTTCTTCTTGCCATCTCACGAGTTATAGGCGAGACTGCACCGCTTATGTTTACCGCACTCGGTTGCTCACTTATCCGATTCTCTATTGACAAGCCTATTTCGGCAGTACCTTTGCTTATATGGGAATTCTTCAACGACCCTAACCTACAGGAACTTATTTGGGGAGCTTCACTTTTCCTCTTATTGTTTGTACTTACATTGAACTTATTATCAAAATACCTTGCAAAGAAATGGAATCACTGACACCAATACTTGAATTTAAGAATACCTGTGTATCATATACCAAGCAGACAATGGCCGTTAAGTATGTATCGGCAGCTATCGAAAGAAATACCATTACAGCTATCATGGGACCATCGGGTTGCGGAAAGTCGACACTGCTGCGTGCCGTAAACCTTATGCACAACCTTTATCCTAACATACGTGTCGATGGCGAGATATTGCTCAATGGCGAAAATATCCTTTCTATGGAGCCAATCGATGTGCGTCGGCGTGTGGGAATGGTTTTCCAACGTCCTGCGCCATTCCCAACGATGAGTATCTACGACAATGTATTATCGGGATTTGCATTGAATGGCATGAAACTTTCAAAGAGAGAGAAAGATACTACCGTTGAGCGTTGTTTGCGTAGCGTTGCTCTTTGGGATGAAGTCAAGGATGTGCTAAACAAGAAAGGTACTTTCCTTTCGGGTGGTCAGCAGCAGCGTTTGTGCATTGCCCGTGCATTGGCAATGAAACCCGATGTACTGTTGATGGACGAGCCTACATCGGCTCTCGACCCTATAGCAACAAAGCATATTGAGGAGCTGCTGCTCGAACTGCAAAAAGAGGTTACTATACTGATTGTTACCCACAATATGGGGCAGGCCAAGCGCATATCGTCAAAATCTATGTTCATGTATTTGGGCGAACTTGTCGAGTATGGCGACACCGGGACAATGTTCTCCAATCCGACAGATGAACGTACAAAGGCTTATTTGACAGGAAAGATGGGTTGAGTATTTAACACAAGTGTTACCTCCTTGAAATATTTTTGAAACATATTTGCAATTACTTTGCATCGAAAATTTATAAAAAGATATGGGAATATTGCAAATTTCTACACTATTGGGAGCATTGGGTATGTTCCTTTATGGAATGAACCTGATGAGTTCGGGACTGCAAAAGGCTGCAGGAGAGAGATTGAGAGGCTTCTTGTCTGCCATGACATCAAATCCGTTTAAAGGTGTAATGACTGGATTGGGTATAACCACAATAATCCAGTCCTCTTCGGCTACCACTGTTATGGTGGTAAGTTTTGTGAATGCCGGTCTTTTGACTTTGGCACAGGCTATTGGTGTAATTATGGGTGCCAACATCGGTACAACGGTAACTGCATGGATGGTATCGTGGTTAGGCTTCAAAGCCGATATTTCAATTCTGGCTGTTCCTTTGATGTTGTTCGGTTTCCTTTTTTCAAATTCAAAGAAAGACCAACGTAAGAACATTGGTGAACTGATAGTAGGATTCTCCCTTCTGTTCTTAGGACTTTCGTTTATGAAGGATTCCGTACCCGATCTTAGGGAGACTCCTCAAGTGTTGGAGTTTGTAGCTTCTTGGTCGTCTCATGGCTTTGGTTCTGTGCTGTCGTTCCTTGCTTTCGGCACAATCCTTACTTTGGTCTTGCAGTCATCATCAGCAACAATGGCCATCACGCTTATTATGCTTAGCATGGGATGGATTCCTTTTGGGATGGCATGTGCTATGGTGCTTGGTGAGAACATAGGTACTACGATTACTGCCAACATTGCTGCTTCTGTAGGAAATACACAGGCAAAGCGTGCTGCAATGTCGCATACTATATTTAATGTATTCGGTGTTGTTTGGGCATTGATACTGTTCGGACCGTTCTTGCAATTGGTCGGTATTATAACTGAAACTTTATTCGGACTTCCTAACCCTGCTGCCGATGGGTTTGTAGTAACAGAAGCGACTTCTGCTGAAGGTACGGCTGCGCTGTATGGCCTGTCGATGTTGCATACGTTGTTCAATTTGACAAATACACTCTTGTTGGTTTGGTTTACAAAATGGATTGCCCAAGCTGTAAGTTGGATTATACCTGCACCTAAAAATAAAGAGAAGGAGGTCTTCCGATTGAAGTATATTTCTGCCGGACATTTGGCTACTCCTGAACTTTCTGTAGAACAGGCTTTTGATGAGATTATTCATTTTGCCAAGATTTCAAAGAATGGTGCCATCTATTCTAAGGAGGCTATAAACGAAGCCGATACTGAAAAATTCGACGAGTTGAGAGAGAAACTTGTAAAATATGAAGAGATATCGGACCGTATGGAATTTGAGATTGCAACTTTTCTTAATGGTGTTTCTGCTGAGGAGATTAGCGAGAGCACATCACTCAAAGTCAAGTCCATGTATAAGATTGTTGGCGAATTGGAGTCGTTGGGTGACTCAGGTGAAACTATCAGCCGCATTTTGTCGAGAAAGAATATTCACAAGAAGGTATTCGATGCAGGTGCAATAAAGAATCTTAATACTATGGCCGATGCTGTTGTTGCTGCATACGATGTGATGATAGAAAACTTAGAGGCTACTCACAAGGGCGAACTTGGCGATATATCTAATGCTTATGCTGCTGAGGATCTCCTCAATACTCTCAGAAACGATTTCCGTGATGCTGTTATTGAAAATATCGATAACGATGGAAAGAATTATCAGGCAACTGTTTATTACATGGATATAATCAATGCTTATGAGAGAATGGGCGACTTTATGATAAATGTATCACAAGATCTTGAAAGGGGATTTATAACTAAATAGTCAAATTGTCTGTTGTGTACATACAAAAAATCGGGAGGTTCAATCTTTGGTAACCTCCCGATTTTTGTGTGTAGGGATATTGAGTAAAGAGTTTATAGTTGCTCTTGAATGCAGATTATTTTCCTGCTTCGGGTGTAGATGTGGGTTTTGAACCACTACCCTTTTTCTTACCGTAATATCTGCGGCGTTTCTTGGGCGCGCTCTCTTGTGAAGGTGCAGCCTGAGTGGATTGTTGCATAGGTTGTTGCCCTGCGGGAGCAGGTGCTGTGCTGTTGCCGCTTTCGGCTTTTCCTTCGTTCTTCTTTGCAGGCTTTGCCTTTTGTGCATTGTCGCCCTTCTTGCCTCCACGGCCTTTTGAGCCGTATGAGCGTTTCTTGCCCTGTTCAGGCTTTTTCTTTGCAGGGTTGTATTCGGGTGCCTCGCCCAATTCTGCGGGGAGTGCTATCTTGTCGATGGGCTTGCCTATGAACTTTTCTATGCGGCCGAATGCCTGCTGGTCGTTTACGCTTACAAGGGTTATTCCGCGGCCGGTGTTGTTGGCGCGGGCGGTGCGCCCTACCCTATGTATATAGTCGTCGCAGTCGCCGGGGACATCGTAGTTTATCACTATGCGTATGTCGTCGATGTCTATTCCACGTGCGAGAATGTCGGTGGCTACAAGCAGGTCTATTTTGCGACTTTTGTAAAGGAACATCATTTCGTCGCGTTCGCCTTGTGTGAGGTCGCTGTGCATCTCTCCTACGTTGAGTCCCATGCGTCGCAGTGCGGTTGCCACTTCGCGTACTTTGCTCTTTTTGGAGACGAAAAGTATTACACGTTCAGCGCTCTCTTTGGAGAAAATGTCTTTGATTATTCCAATCTTCTGCGCTTCGTGGCAGATGTATGCTTGCTGGGTGATGCCGTCGGCGGGCTTGGCAAGTGACAATGTTACCTGCACAGGGTCTTTTAGGATATTCTTTGCAAGTTTGCGTATCTCCTCAGGCATTGTTGCCGAGAAGAGCATTGTCTGACGCTCGGCGGGCAGTTGCTTGGCGATGGTCATAATGTCGTTGTAGAATCCCATGTCGAGCATACGGTCGGCCTCGTCGAGGATGAAGAATGATACTTTCGATAGGTCTACATTTCCCAGATTTATGTGGGATATAAGGCGGCCGGGTGTGGCTACAAGTATGTCTGCTCCCAGCGTCATTCCTTTAAGTTCCTGTCCGTAACGTATGCCGTCGTTGCCGCCGTACACTGCTACGCTTGATACGTTCATGAAGTATGTGAATCCCTCAAGCTGACGGTCTATCTGTTGCGCAAGCTCGCGGGTGGGGGCCATTATTATGCAGTTGATGGCATTTTCGGGATATTCTTTGCGGCAGAGCTTGTTGAGTACGGGCAGCAGATATGCTGCTGTCTTTCCGGTGCCGGTCTGTGCCACTCCTATGAGGTCGTGCCCTTCCATCAGCGGGGTTATAGTCTTTTCCTGAATGGGGGTACATTCTATGAAGTTCATGGCGTCGAGGGCATCAAGCACCTCGTCTTCAAAATCGAATTCGTAAAAGTCCATAATGTCTTTTTATTTTGGGGCTTTCCAATAGAGGTATGCGGCAATGAAGCTGTACAGGATATTGGGCAGCCACACTGCGAGTATCACAGGGGTGTTTCCGTTGAGGGCAAAGGTGGAGGAGATTGTTTGGAAGAGTATGTATGAGAAACTGAGTCCCAATCCTATTCCGAGTGATAGCCCCATGCCTCCTTTTGTCTTTTTGGACGACAATGATGCTCCGATGATGGTGAGGATGAAGGCTGCAAACGACATTGCTATGCGCTTGTGGTATTCTACTTCAAACTCTTTTATGTTTGCCATTCCTCTTGCCTTCTGCTGTTTTATGTACTCTGTCAGTTCAGGGCTGGTCATCGTCTCCTGCATTCCGAGGGTGATGAGGAAGTCGCTCGGCTGGAATTTTATTATGGTGTCGAGCGGCTGGCGCATATCGGAACGGATTACCTCCTTGTCGTCGTACAGTTCTCTGATGGTCCACCCTTTGGCAGTCCATTTGTACTGCTCTTCGGGGTGATAGGTTATTGTGCGGGCTGTCATGTGTGAGACAAGTCGCTTGTCGTCGAATTTGTCGAGTGAGAAGCGGTAGCCTGTCTTGTTGCGGCTTTCGTAACGCTCGATGTATGCGATTGTATTCTCGTCAATCTCAAGCTGTATGTTTCTTGCCGTCTCTACCTGTTCCTTGCCTTTGTATTGCACTTCGAAGTCTATGCGCCGCTGGCTGCCTTGCGGTATAATGTATGCTCCCAGTATATATGTTATTGCGGCAATGATGCCTGCGGATATCATATATGGACGCAACAGACGCTTGAAACTTACTCCCGAGGCAAATGCTGCAATGATTTCGGAGTTATCGGCGAGCTTCGAGGTAAAATATATTACGGCAATAAAGACGAACAGCGCACTGAACATGTTCGAATAGTAGGGAACAAAGTTCAGATAGTAGTCGAACATTATTGCGGAGAACGGTGCATTGTAGTTTGAGAATTTGTCGATATTCTCGTTATAGTCAAATACTACAATGATTGATATTATCAATGCGATGGCAAAGAAATATGTTCCCAAAAATTTGGTTATTATATACCAATCGAGTCGCTTGATGAATAGGCCCCTGATATTTTTCATGATAATGTATTACAGGAAGGTTCTATTAGTTAGTAATTTCCTACAGTCTATGGGTTACTCTTTCCAACATACCTTTCTTCCACGATGCGTAATCGTCGGCAAGGATGTGTTTGCGTGCCTCGCCGGTGAGCCACACGTAGAATGCGAGGTTGTGCAGCGATGCTATCTGCAATGCCAGCAGTTCGTCTGAAACGAACAGATGACGCAGGTAGGCACGGCTGTAGAGCGTATCGACATACGATGCTCCGTCCTCTTCGATGGGCGAAAAGTCGTGTTTCCACTTTTCGTTGCGCATGTTCATTATGCCGTTCTTTGTGAAAAGCATTCCGTTACGGCCGTTGCGGGTGGGCATTACACAGTCGAACATATCCACTCCCCTCTCTATTGCTTCGAGGATGTTGGCGGGGGTTCCCACTCCCATCAGATAGCGTGGCTTGTCCTGTGGGAGTATTTCGTTCACTACCTCAATCATTTCGTACATCTTTTCGGTAGGTTCGCCTACGGCAAGGCCGCCGATGGCGTTTCCGGCACACTCTTTCGATGCTATGTATTCGGCTGAGCGACGACGCAGTTCGGGATATACACATCCCTGAACAATGGGGAAAAGTGCCTGCTCGTATCCGTACATGGGCTCTGTCTCGGCGAGACGGGCTATGCAGCGGTCGAGCCAACGGTGTGTCAGTTCCATTGAGCGTTTGGCATAGTTGAAGTCGGAGTCTCCGGGAGGACACTCGTCGAATGCCATCATTATGTCTGCACCAATTGTGCGCTCTATGTCCATCACTCTCTCCGGAGAGAAAAAGTGTTTGGAACCGTCTATGTGCGAACGGAACTCCACTCCCTCCTCGCGCAGTTTTCTGATGTCTTTGAGCGAAAATACCTGGAATCCACCGCTGTCGGTCAGTATAGGTCGTTCCCAACTGTTGAACTTGTGCAGTCCGCCGGCGTTCTTGAGTACATCAAGTCCGGGACGGAGATAGAGATGGTAGGTGTTTCCCAATATTATCTGTGCCTTTATATCGGTTGCGAGTTCAGGCATCTGAACAGCCTTTACCGAACCCACTGTGCCGACAGGCATGAATATAGGGGTCTCGATGACACCGTGCGCCGTATGCAAGAGACCTGCTCTTGCACCGGAGCCGCTGTCCTTATGCAATAAATCAAATTTCACTTTCTGTCAAATTTAATGGATTGTTTACCTTTGTTTCGAGTAATGCAATATCGAGTACCTCGGATATATCCTCCACATAGTGAAATTCGAGTCCTTTCACATACTCTTCGGGTATTATTTCTATGTCGCGTCTGTTTTCGGCGCAGAGGATTATCTCCTTTATTCCGGCTCTCTTGGCTGCAAGGATCTTTTCCTTGATGCCGCCTACGGGAAGCACTTTTCCGCGCAGTGTTATTTCGCCTGACATTGCGAGGTTGCTTTTTACACGACGCTGTGTGAATGCCGAAGCTATAGCTGTTGCCATTGTTATACCGGCGGAGGGACCATCCTTGGGAATGGCTCCTTCGGGTACATGGAGATGGATGTTCCATTTCTCGAATACAAATGCGGGTATTCCGAGTTGTGATGCATGGGATTTTACATATTCCAATGCAAGTATCGCTGATTCCTTCATTACATCACCCAAATTACCTGTGAGGGTAATCTTGGAATCCTTGCCTTGGCTTAGGCTTGTTTCGATGTAGAGAATCTCTCCTCCGACTGCTGTCCATGCAAGTCCTACAACTACACCGGCATAATCGTTGCCCTGATATGTTTCGCGCGAATATTTCTGCGGTCCAAGAATCTCCTTAAGATGTTCGGGCTTGAGAATAGGATATCTCACCTCGTCGAAACAAGCACGTTGGTATGCAATTGTACGGAATATCTTGCCGAGCTTTTTCTTCAGTTCGCGTACGCCCGACTCGCGGGTGTAGTTTTCTACTATCGCGGAAATGGTATTCTTACGTATAGATATCTTTTCATCCTTTACACCGTTGCTCTTCATCTCATCAGGAATCAGGTGGCGGCGGGCAATTTCAACCTTCTCTTCAGTAAGGTATCCGCTAACCTCGATAACTTCCATTCGGTCGAGAAGTGCAGGCGGAATTGTGTTGAGATTGTTGGCGGTTGCAATGAACATTACCTTTGAAAGGTCGTATTCCACATCAAGGAAATTGTCGTGGAATGCGTTGTTCTGTTCGGGGTCGAGTACCTCAAGGAGTGCCGATGAGGGGTCGCCGTGTATTGAACTCTGCCCTACCTTGTCAATTTCATCAAGTACAAACACAGGGTTGTCGGTTCCCGATTTGATTATTCCTTTTATAATGCGGCCGGGCATTGCGCCTATGTAGGTCTTGCGATGTCCGCGTATTTCTGATTCGTCGTGCACGCCACCGAGCGACATGCGTACATATTTACGTTTGAGCGCCCTTGCTATTGAACAGCCGAGTGAGGTCTTTCCGACTCCCGGAGGACCATAGAGGCAGATGATGGGTGACTTGAGGTCGCCACGCATCTTTATTACAGCAAGGTGTTCAAGTATTCTCTCCTTTACCTTGTCCATGCCGTAGTGATCCTTGTCGAGCACAGCTTTGGCATTCTTTATGTCGAGATTGTCTTCAGTGTATTCTCCCCAGGGCAGACTGAGCATTACCTGCAGGTAGTTCAACTGTACACTGTAGTCGGGCGACTGCATGTTGAGACGGCTGAGCTTGTCGACCTCCTTGTCGAAGATGGCACGTACCTCTTTACTCCATTTCTTTTTTGCAGCCTTCCTTTGCATCTCATCTACATCCTGTTCCTGTGTGGATGCACCGCCGAGTTCTTCCTGAATGCTTCTTATCTGTTGGTTCAGATAATATTCCTTCTGTTGCTTGTCGAGTACAGTTTTTGTCCTCTCGTCGATTTTTTCCTGCAATTTCGAGTAGGCGTACTCTGTTTTTAATTGTTTCAGCAACAAGTATGCACGCCCGATAAGCGAATCCATCTTTATCATTTCGAACTTTATATCGAGACCGGACTTGCAACCCGAACATACATTGTTGATGAATGACTCGGCTGGAGCATGGCTAAGTGTCATTATCATTTCGCGATACGAATTGTCGGGATTATTCATCACCATCATTCTTGCCGTCTTCTTGCAGGAGTTATAAAGCGCAGTGAACTCCTTTGATTTGACTACAGTGTTGTCTTCCTGAGGAAGCGGTTCGACAATACCCTTTATATAAGGGTCTGAAATTGTAATCTCCTTCACGTTTACGCGGCCCACTCCCTGTAGAACAACAGTTGTGATACCCTCGTTCAATTCAACCACCTGTATTATTTTAGCCAATGCGCCGATGGGGTATATATCATAGAGTTCGGGATGTTCGATATTGCTGTCCTTCTGACAGACAACAGCTATGTAGTTATCACCTTTAGAGTGATTTCTGACAAGCCTCAAAGAACTGTCTCTTGTTACTGTTACAGGTAACACCATATTGGGAAACAAGAATTTGTCCCTCAGTGGCAGTATAGGAAGTTCACCTCCTGTTTTCCACGATTCATCTTTTGTCTCTTCTTCAGAATCGTATTCATTCAGAATCTCCTCATTCAATTCTGTTTCCTCAAACTCAGATAGCAAAGTGATATTCTCGTCCATATTAAAAATTTTTATTTAAAATCAACAATATTCAAAACAGTTACAACTTCTTAGCTTCAAACTACAAGAGACTGTTTTATATCAACATTATATATATATTCGCGTAATTACGCGCAAGCACACACTATTAGACCTAATTCCATGATTGTAGAACCACATCCTTCATGTGTGTTTGCAGGGCATATCATGCAAATACGTGCACAAAGATAATAAATTTGTGCGCGATGTCAATATAAAGAACTCTTTTTTTATTATTAATGCGAATCAGTAGTTGAAAACCAACCTTTGACTCATTGTTAAATTATTAAAAATTAGTAAATTATCTTATGTAAATATTTTGTAATCTCCTTGAAAATCAGTAAATTAGAAGAAAGAAACCACT
>SUXT01000148.1 GCA_015060835.1 Bacteroidales bacterium | reverse complement strand
TCCACCTCCCCTTTAAGGGCAGGAACTTTTTAGAATAGTTTTTTATCCATTGAAGGATGGGGGTGTACTTTTTAAGGTATAATATCGCATAATCATTTAAAAAATTACCGCCCTATCAAATTTTGATATGCTCACGTATCAATAATTTAAAATGATTATGCGATATTATACCTAAAAGAATAGTTTTAACTCTTTAAACCATTGAATTTAAATCAATAAAACTCTCCCTCTTGGATAAGAGGGAGTACCCGAAGGGGGAGGGAGTTCGAATGAAGACACAAGCAAAAAGTTTCAAACTCCTCCGTCTTCAAACGCTTTTGCGCTTGAATCCACCTCCTCTTATCCAAGAGGAGGAGTTTATATAAATTATTGAAGGATAGAGTGTCCAATATCGAATTAACGTTAATTTCCTACAACAGTTCAATTAGGCAATAAATTTGATAATCATTTAATATAAAAAAAATCAATCGCGGCATATTTATGTCTGCCGCGATTGATTTTTTTTATAATGTATAATAAGTTACTTCTTCTTGAACTCAGCGTCGAACTGTTTGATAGCCTCGCTTCCCTCTGTGCAGGCACAAGGACCTGAGATACAGCCGCCGGGGCAAGACATTACCTCAATCATGCGTGTGGGGCATTTGCCTGTCTTTGCATAGCCACGCAGAAGAGCAATATTCTTTCTGTTAAGGTCGGCGATGACAGTACCCTGCAATGTGGGGTCGCCAATCTTGTTCTTCACAGCTGTGAACACGCCCAATGTCTTTGCATATCCGTGAGAATCTTTCGATGCAACCTCAGTGGGTGTAAAGGGCTCGCATGCGTCAATCTCAATTTCCAGACCCTTCATCACAGCGTCGAGTTCGCGGAATGTCCAAACAAAATCCACATTTGCATCCTCGCGTCCTTCGGCCTTCTTTGAAGCACAGGGAGCGATGAACACTGTTATGCCCTCGGGATGCTTCTCTTTGGCATATTCTGCTGTGTAGTGCATGGGAGAGCCTGTGTGTGAGATATATTTTACAAGGTCGGGGATGTGTTTGCGGGCAAGGTTCACGTATGCGGGACAGCAGCTTGTGGTCATAAAGGGCGCACCCTCCTCAATCTTCTCCATAAGCTCGGCAGACTCGCGGCGTGTAGTCTCCTCGGCACCGTAGGCTACCTCGATTACATCGTCGAAACCTACAGCCTTTATTGCGCCGAACACCTGATCGATGGATTTGCCAAACTGTGCAAGAACAGCGGGGGCAACCATTGCAATGACCTTTTTGCCGGCACGCATACGCTTGAGTACATCAAACACAGCGCAGTTGTCGAAGATGGCACCGAAGGGGCAAGCATTCAAGCACTTGCCACAGTAGATACATTTTTCGGGGTCGATATGCTCCACTCCATACTCGTCTTTTGAGATTGCCTTCACAGGACAAGCCTCCTCACAGGGAACGGGCATATATACAATTGCATGATAGGGGCATGCCTGATGACACTTACCGCAACTGATACACTTGTCGTGGTCGATGACAGCCTTTCCGTCCTTGTCGTACGAAATTGCATCTTTGGGACAGTTGTTGTAACAGGGACGCGCTGCACATCCGCGACAGAGGTTAGAAACTTCGTAGTTAATCTTTACACAAGATGAACAAGCCTCGTCCATCACACTGAGAATGCTCTTTTCGGGGTCGATATTCTCTCGCTCCATCATGCGCTTTGCATAGCTCGAAAGTGAAGCTGTCTCGTCAATCTCGTCTGTCATGTCGAAGCCGAGCATTGCCATTGTCTTGTACTTTGTTACCGCACGCTCCTTGTGCACACAGCAACGACCTGCAGGTTTCTGTTTGCGAGGGTGAAGCTCGATTGGCAGGGAGTCTATTTTCTCAAGCATTGTATCCTCACTCCACATTTTTACCAACTGCGCCAAAAGACGATAGCGCACAAACATCATATTGTTATTATATGCCATAGTTTTAAATTTTGCCGTAAAATTAGTAAAAAATAGTTGATTATAGTAATTTTGCATAAAGAAAAATAAGAATAAGCAGCAAATGTATACAAACAGCAATATCGAACTGATAAAAAAGCTATCCCATGCCGACAAAATCGAACGCACGGAGTGGACAAGACTTCTCACTGCGCTAAACAGCGAAGAGAGGGAATTTCTGCGACAATCGGCGGCAGATGTTGCCACTGAAAATTTCGGTCGTGGAGTATATGTGCGCGGGCTTATAGAGATAAGTTCATATTGCAGAAACAATTGCCATTATTGCGGTCTCAGGTGTAGCAATGCCGCAGCCGAAAGATACAGGCTCACAAAAGAGCAGGTGCTCGAATGTTGCGAATATGGCGCACAGTTGGGATTCAACACTTTTGTGTTGCAAGGCGGCGAGGACCCTAAGCAGAATGACGCGTGGATAGCAGATGTTACGGCAGCCATCCGCGAAAAATTCCCCGACAAGGCCATCACCCTTTCGGTCGGCGAAAGAAGCAACGAGGCATACAGTACATTCCGCCGCGCAGGTGCCGACAGATACCTGTTGAGACACGAGACACGCAACGATGAACATTATGCAATGCTTCACCCGGAGAGCATGAGCGCCGCCAATAGGCGCAACTGCCTTGCAGTGCTTAAACAGCTGGGCTTTCAGACGGGAACGGGAATGATGATAGGCTCGCCCGGTCAGAGCGTGGAGCATCTTGTCGAGGATCTTATGTTCATAGACGAGCTTAAGCCGGAAATGATTGGGATAGGACCCTTTATTCCCGCAAAGAACACACCGTTCAGCGACCATCCGGCAGGCAGCGTGGATACTACCCTGCTACTGATTTCTTTGCTAAGATTACGCCACTCAAAGGCTTTGATACCTGCGACAACTGCACTTGCCACACTGAGCGATGATGGAAGGAAAAGAGCCATACTCGCGGGAGCCAATGTGGTGATGCCCAACCTTTCGCCTTCAGATATCAGAAGCAAATATTCCATTTATGACAACAAGGCGGCCTACGGTTGCGAATCGGCAGGCGGGCTCGACAAACTGAATGCCGAACTTCGCACAATAGGCTATCACATTGACTTTGGACGCGGAGACTACAAATAAAACAAAATGATGCAAAACCTCGAAGTACAACATACTGAAGATGGCTCAGCCACGCTCTTTGTGCCCGAACTTGACGAACACTATCATTCTGTAAAAGGAGCATATACCGAATCACTGCACATCTATCGCGATTGTGCTTATCTGTATGCTGCCGAACGCACGACCAATCGCCCCCTGCGCCTATTGGAGATAGGCTTCGGCACAGGATTGAATGCTGTCGTAACCGCAATGGCCGCAACCGACGAGCGACCGGTACAATATATCACATTGGAGAAATACCCTGTAGAGCCGCAACTTATACGCAAGTTGGGTTATGATAATTTTGTTGATGCATCGCTCCTTTCGGCCATACACGCAGCGCAGTGGGAACAGCCTACCGCCATCAAGCCTTACTTCACAATAGAGAAACGGTGCTGCGACCTTACCTACACTGCTTTACCCGAAAATATCGACATTGTGTATTTCGATGCCTTTGCCCCCGAAAAACAGCCGGAGATGTGGAGTTCAGAAATCTTCGCCCGCATCTATCACGTCATGCGTCCGGGCGGTGTACTTACCACATATTGCGCAAAAGGTGCAATACGTCGTTTATTGCACTCCATAGGATTCTCTGTGGAGCGTCTCGCCGGCCCCATCGGAGGAAAGCGCGAGATTCTGCGGGCAACCAAGATATAGGGACTCATTTTAAAGACGGATGGGTTTGAAACATTTGCTTGTGTATTCATTCGAACTCCCTCCCCCTACGGGTACTCCCTCTTATCCAAGCTAATCTTTGGACATATCTTTTAGCTTTTATACCTTTGCTAATCTCTTTAAAATAAGAAACTTAAAAAAGCTGTCCCTCTTAAAGGGGGACGAGAACTTTTTTCCAGAAAAAAGTTCGGAGGGGGTTCTTAACCTATCGTATTGCAATAAACCATACTACGCGAGGAAAACCCCTCCGTCTTCAAAAACTGTCGTTTTTGACTGGCCTCGCAAAGCTCGGCACTCCTTCTATATAACAAAATGCTAAACCGCTGTGCTATAGAGTTTTTCGTTAAGCATATTCAATGTTCTTTTTTGTTATTTTCTATTCATTTT
>SUXT01000147.1 GCA_015060835.1 Bacteroidales bacterium | reverse complement strand
GGGGGCCCATCCATTCCGAGTCACGCTTGGCGAGGTAGTCGTTCACTGTTACCACGTGTACACCGTTGCCTGTGAGGGCGTTGAGGAATACGGGGAGGGTGGCTACGAGTGTCTTTCCTTCACCGGTTGCCATTTCGGCTATCTTGCCTTTGTGGAGCACTACACCACCGAAGAGCTGTACATCGTAGTGTACCATGTTCCATACTGTGTCGTTGCCGCCGGCTGTCCAGTGGTTCTTGTAGATGGCCTTGTCGCCTTCGATGCTTACAAAGTCTTTGCTGGTAGCAAGTTCGCGGTCGAAGTCAGTTGCGGTCACTTCGATTGTCTCGTTCTCGGCGAATCGGCGTGCGGTATCCTTTACGATGGCGAAGGCTTCGGGGAGTATTTCGTCAAGTACTATTTCGTTCTTGTCGAGTACCTCTTTTTCGAGTTTGTCTATCTGGTTGAAGATTGATTCACGCTTTTCGAGCTCTGTCTGCTCGATGGTTGCTTTCAGCTCTTCTATCTTCTTGCGCTCGTCGGCTGTTGCTGCCTTAATCTTCTCTTTCAGTGCTACAGTGCGTGCGCGCAACTCGTCGTTGCTCAGTTCTGCTATTGTGGGGTAGACGGCTTTGATCTTTTCTACCCATGGCTGAATCTCGCGCATGTCTCGGCTTGCTTTGTTGCCGAACAGTTTGCTTATAAAATCTATAAATCCCATTATGTTGTTTTGTTTTTATTCTTTTGTATGTTTTGTTCTTGTTGCAACGATGCCATATTGCATGGCAAGGAGTCGTTGCAATATGGCAAAGATAGTCATAAATTTATTATCTGCTGTGCTATTTGTGCGGAAATTTATCTTTTCTGCATCATTTGCAGGGTGAATGAGTCGTGTAAAGGGTCAGAACTGCACATATAGCTGTATTCTCACTCCCTCTTTATCGATGCCGGGGTAGTCGCGGTAGGTGAGTCTCCTCACGTAGTCGATTCTGAGTACTCTGAAAATGTTTTCCACTCCCAGCGATAGTTCCATGTATGGTGTTGAGCCCAAATAGTGGTATGCTTCGTCTTTGTAAGGGAACTTGTAGAGCGGGCCGGTGTTGAGGTTGTCCGGCCTGTTCTTGTCGCTCAGGTTGCCGTACATTCCGCGAAAGCCTATCACTTCGCGCCAGTTGAGCTTTCTTATAAGCGGTATGCGGTTGAATATGAGTCCGTTCATGTAATAGGTAAGATCCCATGAGGCATATTCGTCGTTGAAGAACTCCATGGCGTTCATCAGTGCGTATGAGCCTTCCTGTATGGTGTATGATAGGTTGGCGTTGGGTATTATCAACAGCGGAAAGGGGACTTTGTTCCACACTTTGCCGGCTTTCAGTGTGCAGTTTGTGTATCCGAATGCCGAGAACCAGAAGCGCTTCTTGAATCCGAGTTCCGTGTGCTGGTAGTTGAACTCGCTGCCTGCAATGCCCTTGAAACCTGCTCTGTGGGTGAGGGTGTAAACGGGGTGTTCGGGCAGTACGGAGCGGCGGTTCCACTTCGACTGTATGAACTTCTCGTTCGGAGCGTATCTCAGATTGAGTTCGACTTCGGACTGCCGCAAATCTTTTTCGAAGATGCTTGTGGTGATGCCGTCAATGGTCGATGTGCGCTCGAATGGAATCAGGTGGCTGGCAATGTCTATTCTGTTCCTGAGTGTCAGGGCGTATGAGAAATGGTTGTGGAATTCTTGGGTGTATGTGAATTCTGCTTTTTTTACATAACCTATTTTGTTATCCTCTTTACGCTTGATGGTGAGGAACATATTGTCCTTGTTGGTGTTCATGTAGGTCTGCCCGTACTGGAAAATATCGTTTTCATAGTTCAGACGTAACGAGTGTATGGGGAATTCGTTGGGGTGCTCTCTCTTTTTGTTGAAGGAGTATTCGAGTTCTCCCATGTATTTCAGCTCCTTGTCCTTAAGACCATAGGCTACGTAGAAGTTGGCAAATAGCTGCGGGTGGAGGTAGGCAGAGGTCATTGCTCCTGTGCGCAGTCGGGTGCCTTCGAGGTCGTTGTAGCTGATGCTGGTGTTTACCGGGCCGTAGAATATGGGTGGGTTGTTTTCTCGAATTGGTATCCATCCGGTGAATAGGAAGGTGATTCCTTTTTCCAACCAATAGTAAACAGGATTGCTGCGGAGCTGCTGCATCATATCCTTTACCGATTGTTCCTTTTCGGTAACTTCGGATATTCGGTTTTCGGCCCAATATTCGGCATCGCGAATGGTGGCCTCCTTTTCTTCGACAATCGGTGTTTTTGCTTTGAGTATTTCTGTTGCTTGTGCTGTTTCGTCGAATGTGTAGTTCCTGTATGCTACCTGGCGGTTCGCGTAGAAGCCGTTAATGGCATTTACTATCTTGAATTCGGTTACAAGAGATTCGTTGTTCATGATTCTCGTGCCATCGGGCAGGCGGTCAAAGTCCTGCTTTATATTCATGTATTCCACAAAGTTGAGGTTGATGTCTTTGGGTACGTTCATGTTTACCATCTTTATGAACCATGTGGAATCCGCTGTTACATATATGTGTCCGTTGAAGCCTGCCGATTCGGGGTTGTGGGGTGTGAATGCGAGGTCTATACAATGTTCGCCTTCGATGTCGATGGTGTCCATTATGTAATACTTGTAGAATGTAGGGCCGATGTCTGAGAGGGGACTTACGAACTTGGTGCGGAAGATGGTTACGTTGTCCTGAAAGATATCTACATCCTTGAATGTCTCTTCGAATAACACCTCTATGGATTCGTCCGACACAAAGTCGTCGATACCCGCGCGTTGGCGGGCTTTTACAAGCTGTCGCTCGCTGTGCGGCTCTTTCCTGTAGTAGTCGGTGGCGAGAAGTTCGCGTGCCGAAATGTGCAGGATAGGCTTGCCCGATACGAGTGAGGTATCTATGTACTGGTCGAGGAATGCAAAATCTTTTCCAAAATGGCTCTCTTTCGAAGAACTGAAGTTGTTGAGAGCGACATTCAGTTTCTCGTGGCGGTCGCGGCTGTAAAAGGCTCTGTTTTTGGGTGAATTTGCATCGCGGTACTCTATGAGCCTGCGGGCAAGCTCCACTGCGGGGTTGTTCTTCTTGCTGTACTTTTCGCGTTTGGGCTTTATGGTTATTTCAGAAAGTTCGTACATGTCAGGCGCGAGTTTCACGTGCAAGGGGAATTTTGTTTTTGTATTCAGCGGAATGCGCATCTCCTTGTATCCGATGCTGCTTACGATGAGTGTGTCCTTGACTTCAGGAACCATGAATGAGAAGTTGCCGTTGTTGTCCGAACTGCAACCGAAGGTGGTGTTGCGTATGCGTATGGAGATGTAAGGCAGTTTCTCGCCGTTGGACGAGTCGGTTATATCTCCATGTATTCTGTATTTTGCAATTTGCGCCCCGGCGGAAATTGCATATACAAGCAAAGTTGAAATTATAAATATGTAGCGTGCAATATTATGTTTCATTCTTCAATACGATATTCGGCGTATATGTGCCGTTTATGCAATTAGGGTGCAAAGTTACGATTAAATTTAAGAAGCCTATTACCTATATGCCCTTTTTGGTAGATAGATTCACGGTTTTTATGATAGATTAATAAAAACCGAGTGTGAAATAGATATTGAACCTCCAATTCGCTTACTCTTCCCGATTAGCCCCATTTATATATTAATAATGTATATAGTAAATTAACAACTTTATTAACAATTACCTGTTAATAACTTTTTGTATGCTTTAATAAAGTGAGTATCAATGTATTATCCATTGCATCAAAAATTTCTCAAAAAATTTCTTTCGAAAAAGTTTTGTAGTTCAAAAATTAGCTGTACCTTTGCACTCGCTTTCGACAAGCAACGCCCACTACGGCAAGCGCGACGAAAGCGAGACGATCCTTGAAAACATTCCATACAGACATAGCAGTACAGCGGTCTTCTTCTTGCTTAATGCAAGATGATAGATTGTAGTAATAAAAAGTATACAGGAACAAAAAATACGAACCGTCAAAAATAGTATTTGCCAACCTTTATATACGATTGAATCCGGTCAGCATCAAACAGACAACACGCTTCTTAATTGAAGCAACAAAAATAAAATTTTACAACGAAGAGTTTGATCCTGGCTCAGGATGAACGCTAGCTACAGGCTTAACACATGCAAGTCGCGGGGTCTGTTTCGGCAGACGACCGGCGCACGGG
>SUXT01000029.1 GCA_015060835.1 Bacteroidales bacterium | reverse complement strand
CCTACATATTCCTTTATCTTGGCTGCTTGGTCGGCGGGGTATTCGGTGCGCCATTTTGCACGGTGGTAGATGTCATCCTTGGGGCCGTATATGTAGGTGTTCATTTTCTGTTTTCCGAAGAATTCGAACATATCCTTGCGGTCCTCCTCGCTGTAGGGGTTGCCATAATAGCCTTCGACCATACCTCGTGTGGCTACATCGGGGTAGTCGCTGATGGTTACCGGGTAGACTTCGGGGCTTTGCATTATTTGCAGGAAGGTCTGCACTCCGTAGTATGTTCCCGATTCGTCGTTGCCGGCGATGATTACCTCTTCCGGGGTGATGCTCAGATAGTAACCTTCGCGCTTGTCGGGAATGAGTGCAGCATATTTTTTTACTGCCTTGTCGCCCTTTTCGCCTATTGTCATCTTTATATCTTTGCCGGCGGTAATGTGCTTGGTGAGCAATGCAACAGCATCCTTGTCGGCAGTCTTTATGCCTTTTATCTTGAATGTCGCTGTGTTGTCAAATGCTTTTTCACTTCCCCATTCTATGCTTTGAGGGATGGGGGATATTTGTGCTTTTTGTGCTGTGGCGCCGGTCGCAGTTATTCCGAAAAGTGCTGCGAGCAGGGTTCTGCCGAATAGTTTTATAATCTTCATAGAATGCAGTTTTTTATTTTCAGTTTGTAAATATAGATATTTTATGTCTATTCTGCAATTTTTTTGTAATTTTGCCTTACGGTGAACATATACAGCACTTGCTGTGGTTTGCTTGTTGGTATTCTGCTGTTCACCGCAAAAAGTAGTTTTTAAAAATTCATATATGATGACAAATAGCGATAAAAAGCCTTTGATTCTTGTATCCAACGATGATGGATACAGCGCAAAGGGTATAAATTCTCTTATAGGTGTGCTTGCCGAATTTGGCGAAGTTGTAGTGATGGCTCCCGATACAGGGCGTTCAGGCAAAGGGTGTGCCATTACAAGCGAAACACCTATAAAATATTCTCTCGTTTCACGCACCGACGGCATTGAGGTATATTCGTGTACGGGTACTCCGGTTGATTGTGTGAAGTTGGCTTGTGATGCGCTTCTCGACCGTCGTCCCGACCTTGTTGTCGGCGGCATCAATCATGGCGACAATTCGGCGGTCAATGCCCACTATTCGGGTACAATGGGCGTGGTGTTCGAGGGCTGCATGAAGGGTATCCCTTCTATTGCATTCTCTCTCTGCGATCATGCTGCCGATGCCGATTTTACTCCGACGTTCCCCGTTATAAGACGTGTGGTCGAGGAGGTTCTTCGTCGTGGCCTGCCCAAAGGCTGTTGCCTTAATGTGAATTTCCCCGAAAAAGCACCTTATAAAGGAGTTGCTGTCTGTCGTCAGGCTGTTGGCGAGTGGGTGAATGAGTATGAACCCCATGAGCATCCGAGAGGTGGCAAATGGTACTGGCTGACAGGCGAATTTGTTACAGAGGAGAAGGATTCTACCGCCGACAAGGTGGCGCTGAACAATGGTTATGTGGCTATTACTCCTACGCGCATAGATATGACCGACTACGACCTTATGCGCGAAATGAAAGATTGGGAATTGTAGATTTTGACATTTATGAAATATTATCTTATAGTAGGCGAAGCGTCGGGCGACTTGCACGCTTCCAATTTAATGAAGGCTCTCAAGAATGTCGACAGTGAGGCGGAGTTCCGCTTCTTTGGCGGTGACCTGATGTCTGCCGTCGGCGGCACACGCGTGAAGCACTACAAAGAACTTGCCTATATGGGCTTTGTGCCTGTGCTGTTGCATCTGAGGACTATTTTTGCGAATATGGCCCTGTGCAAGCGCGATGTTGCCGAGTGGCATCCCGATGCATTGATTCTTGTCGATTATCCGGGATTCAACCTCTCCATTGCCGAGTATATCCACAAGAATACCGATATTCCTGTATATTATTATATTTCTCCTAAAATCTGGGCATGGAAGGAGCACCGCATAAAGAATATCAAGCGCGATGTTGATGAACTTTTCTCTATTCTGCCTTTTGAGGTCGAGTTTTTCAAGAAGCACGATTATAATATAAATTACGTAGGCAACCCCTGCGTGGATGCAGTTGCGGCTTACCGCGATTCGTACAACGAGTCGCGCGAGGAGTTTCTTGCATCGGCGTCGCTCCCCGACAAGAGAATAGTGGCTCTGCTCGCAGGCAGCCGCAAGCAGGAGATTGAGGGTAATTTGCCGATGATGCTCGATGCCATAGAGAAATATCCCGATGCGGTGGCTGTCATCGCAAAGGCGCCGGGTATCGACCGCGATTTTTATACCCCATTCATCAAGGGACGCAACGCTGTGCTTTTTGAGGGTACATATCGTCTGTTGATGCACTCCTATGCTGCACTTGTAACATCGGGCACAGCTACACTTGAAACAGCGCTTTTCCGAGTACCGCAGGTGGTGTGCTATGCTACTCCAATGCCTAAACTGTATGCTTGGCTGCGCCGTATGTTCCTGAAGGTGAAATATGTGTCGCTTGTCAATCTTATTGCCGACAGGGAGATTGTTGCCGAACTTGTTGCCGACACTATGCGCCCCGATTGTCTGGACGAGGAATTGAAAAAACTCCTTGAACAAGACTCGGAGTACCGCGAGCGTATGTTCAAGGAGTATGATCGTATGATTGATATTCTTGGGCCTGCCGGTGCTTCACACTTGGCGGCCGATGCTATTTACAGCAAGTTGAAAGCCTCTAAGATGTAGAGGTAAATTGCTACCGAGGGGATTGCAAGCATGGCGCTGTCGAATCGGTCGAGTATGCCGCCGTGGCCGGGAAGTATGTTGCCCGAATCCTTTATTCCCATTTCGCGTTTCATGCACGACTCGATAAGGTCGCCGTATGTTCCCGTAACCACTACCACTGCAGCCATGCCCATCCATTGCCATGTGCCGAGGGTGGGGTAGAAGAGTGATATGACGTAACCTGCAATGATGGCTATGATGCCTCCGCCGATTGAACCTTCCCATGATTTTTTGGGAGAAATTCTCTCGAAGAGACGGCGACGGCCTATGAGTGAGCCTACGCAGTATGCTCCGCTGTCGCTACACCATAGGAATATGAATATCGAGAGGGGCATTATGTAGTTGTATCCCGCGCCACCGAAGCCTGTGAGTATGTTAAGCAGGGCGAAGGGGAGTGCTGCATATATCTGCGAAAGTGCAAAGTAGGCATAATTGTCGAGTGTGCTTCCCTCCTTCTTGTAAATTTCGCGGATGAGATTGTAGACGAGCAACATCAGATAGGGAATGAAGAGCATCAGCGGCTCCTTCACCTTGTCCATCATGAACATTGCAAGGAACAGATACATACCTCCCACAACGGCAATTGCTGTGCTGAAAGTGGTCTTTTTATATTCATGCACAAGGTTGCAGAATTCATTTACTGCAAGGCATGTGATGATGGCGAACAATACCCCGAATGAGATGTTGTTGTAGAGGATTGCTGAAAGCAGCACTGCAACGAATACTGCGCCCGTTGCTACGCGGATAAAGAATTTTTTCATTACTGTTTATCGTGTTTGTCGCTTGTCTCCTTGTGATTTTCAGGCTTGTGCCTCTTCGGCAGGAGCTTCGCTGTCATTAGTATTTGTGTCTGTTGTTGTGGTCTCTTCGTTCTTTTCGAAAATCTCCTCGCTGCGCGATGTCCAGGGGCGTTTGCCGAAAATTTTCTCTACATCTTCGGCGAAAATAACTTCGCGCTCTATCAGCAGGTTGGCGAGTGCGCGGTGTCCTTCGCTGTGTTTCGATAGGATGCTCTTGGCACGCTCGTACTGCTCTCTTATCATCTCTTTCACTTCGTTGTCGATAAGCTCGGCAGTCTTTTCGCTGTAGGGGCGCTGGAAGGTAGCATCGGCATTGTTGTAGTAACACAGATTGGCGAGCTTTTCGCTCATGCCTGCGTATGCTATCATGCCGTATGCCTGTTTGGTTACACGTTCAAGGTCGTTCATGGCTCCTGTTGATATGCGGCCTACGAATAGCTCCTCGGCTGCGCGTCCGCCGAGTATCGCGCACATCTCGTCGAGCATCTGCTCCTTTGTAGTAATCTGACGCTCTTCGGGAAGGTACCATGCAGCACCGAGGGCACGGCCGCGCGGAACGATTGTTACCTTTATAAGTGGATTCGCGTGTTCAAGGAACCACGAGAGGGTAGCGTGTCCCGCCTCGTGCAGGGCTATCGTCTCTTTCTCCTTGTCAGTCATTATCTTTGTCTTCTTCTCAAGTCCGCCGATGATGCGGTCTACTGCGTCAAGAAAATCCTGCTTGTCGACAGCACTCTTGTTGTGTCGTGCGGCTATCAAGGCTGCCTCGTTGCACACATTTGCAATGTCGGCTCCAGAGAATCCGGGAGTCTGTCGTGCGAGCAGATCGATGTCTACGGAGATGTCGAGTTTCAAGGGGCGCAGGTGCACACCGAATACCTCCTTACGTTCGTTGAGATCGGGCAGGTCTACGTGTATCTGTCTGTCGAAACGGCCTGCGCGCAACAATGCTTTGTCGAGGATGTCTACACGGTTGGTGGCGGCCATTATGATTATACCGCTGTTGGTGCCGAATCCGTCCATTTCGGTAAGCAACTGGTTGAGGGTGTTCTCGCGCTCGTCGTTGCCACCCATTGAGGGATTCTTGCCACGTGCGCGTCCCACAGCGTCAATCTCGTCGATGAAGATAATGCAGGGAGCCTTCTCTTTTGCCTGTTGGAAGAGGTCGCGTACGCGCGATGCGCCCACACCTACGAACATCTCCACAAAGTCGGAACCCGAAAGCGAGAAGAAGGGTACTTCCGCTTCACCGGCAACAGCCTTTGCAAGCAGTGTTTTGCCCGTACCCGGAGGGCCTACGAGCAGTGCGCCTTTGGGAATCTTTCCTCCAAGCTCGGTGTAGCGCTGGGGATTGCGCAAGAAGTCTACAATTTCCTGTACCTCTTGCTTGGCACCTTCTTGTCCGGCTACATCCTTGAATGTTATGCGGTTGGCATCGTTCTTTTCAAATAGTTTGGCCTTTGATTTTCCTACGCTGAATACATTGCCCTGCACGCCGCCGCCACCGCTCATGCGGCGCATAAGGAATATCCATATTCCCACGAATGCTATCAGTGGGAAGATGTTCCAGAACAGATTGCCCCAATAGTCGGGCTTCTTGTCGTACTCGACGCTACCGTGGAATTTACCTTCAGCCTCTTGTGCGTCGATGAACTCCTCGAACTTCTCTTTGGAGCCAATCTGTGAGACAAGCATGGGGCGTTCGCCAATGCGCGACTGTGCCTGTTTGTCTGTGAAGATGTATTCTGCCGAGTCGGGGATGATGTATGCTTCCACTTCGTCGTTGTCGAATACTTTTATCTCGTTTATGTATCCTTTTGATACATATTCTTTCAATTGTGAGTAGTCAACCTCCTTGCTCTTCGAACTATTGTCTCCGTTAAGGTAGATGAAGAGCAGTACGGCTCCGGCAATTATGTAGAGCCATAAAAAGTTGAATCGTGGTGGAGTTGGAATTTTTGTCTCTTTGCTCATGGTCGGTTTTTGTTGTCTCGGATTTCTTGATGGTTGTCGATGCAGTATGTATGCTTCGCCTATTCCATATAATAGAATATGTATATATTCGGTTTATATCATCCGAAGCTAACTTTAACAGTTGTTTGGAAGCTTAAACAGCTTCAAGAAGCTGTTTGAATTTTATTTCGGAATTATTTGAGAGGTATTTTGAGTAGATTTTCTTTCGCATTTTGCAGGGAATAGCGGGCTATTTCCAAAAAATAAGAAAGAAAAGATGCCAAAATAGACTCAATCGACGCCAAGCCGAGTGCCATACAAGCTTGCTTGATATGGTTGAGGCGCGAAGGAGATAAACTCCGTTAAATAAGCCGAAATAAACATCGCAAATATAGAATTTTTTCTAATAAAATTCAAACAGCTTCTTAGTCTATATCAGGTATTATTTCGAGTTTGGCATCGGCCCACAAGTGGTCGATGTCGTAGAACTCACGTGTCTCAGGCAGGAATATGTGCACAAGCACTTCGCCGTAGTCCATTGCTATCCACAGTGCGTTGCGCTGTCCGTCGATAGCTATGGGGCGATATCCGGTTGCCTGTTTTACAAGGTATTCCACAGAGTCGGCAATGGCGCTTACCTGTGTGGGCGAGTTTCCGTTGCATATAACGAAATAGTCGCATATAGTGTTTCCTAACTTTGTGAGGTCGGCAATAACTATATCTTTTCCTTTCTTTTCCTGTATTGCTTCTGTAATCTCTTTAAGCAGTGTCTTAGTTTCTATTTTTTCTGACATATATAATATGAATAATCTTATTTTCTTTGCAAATATACTCTGTTTTTATCTATCAAAATAGCCGTCTAAGAATTTTTTTTTGATTTTTTCGAAAAAAAATTGGCAAAATACTTTTTTATTGAAAAAATTGTTGTACCTTTGCAGTGCAATTGACCGATGGTGTAATGGTAACACTACAGATTCTGGTCCTGTCATTCAAGGTTCGAGTCCTTGTCGGTCAACAAGAGAGAGGCATCGCGTAGGCGGTGCCTCTTGTCATATATATACATCTGTCGCGGAATTTTCATATCAACTTTAGGGATTTTCCTACCGACAAATAGGGATTTTCCCTTGTGGGGGGAAATTTCCCATCATAATTTTGCAGCAGAGAGAAACGAAACACTCTCCCGAAGTAACAATTTTAAAAAGCGAATATTATGAAAAAGTTGATGATTATCGCAGTGATTATAAGCGGAATGCTTATGCCTGCACAGGTTTTTGCAAGAAACGACAGAAACGATAGAAAAGGTGCAAATAAGGTTCAGGTGGATTACAACAGAGCCAAGAACAACAGTAAAGGTAAGGTCGTGAAACACGATAACCATAAGCCTGCGCCGGTGGTTCATCACAAGCCTGCACCGGTTGTCCATCACAAGCCCGCACCGGTTGTTCATCACAAGCCCGCTCCCGTGGTTCATCATTGCCCTCCTCCCGTGGTTGTTCATCATCACAAGCCGGCTCATGTAGTTCACCATTGTCCTCCTCCCCCTCCCGTAGTACACCACCATCACTGTAATAACGGAGTTGCCGAGGCTGCGGCAGTAGTGGTAGGCCTTGCAGGATTGATTTCAATTTTGGCAAATTAGAGATATTTCTAATAAAATTCAAACAGCTTCTTATAGCCTAAATAAACGGACTGATTTCTGAGTAGAGGGTCAGTCCGTTTTACGCATTTCTATAAGCGAAAATTACTAATGTCTATCCTCAGGCTTCAAAGGGTCGTTGATAATGTTCAGCGGGACAATCTCAATGTAGTCAAGACAAAACGGCAAGTCCGATAGGCATTTTATCCTCAGCCAATGTTCTCCGCTGTCCAGATACTTCGTAGTCAATATCCTGCGCAAAAATGATTTTGTTTTTCGCGCAGGAACGTATGCATTGTATAAGTACCCATAAAAAGAGTCGGGTGCCTTCATCCATCCTCGGTTGCGCATCTGCTTGTCGTTCTCCACGCCATTGTCCTCGGTCTCTTCATCCGGAACGTATCCTATCTCTGCTGTCTCGAATGTACTGCCGTCAATAGGGATGCCTGTTACCTTGCCGTCGATATATATTTGTATAAATCCCAATTGATTGGCCAATCTTATTTCGTATGTGCGCGGAGGCACATTAGGCAGTTTGAAAGAGCAGTCGAGTCCTCGGTCTGTACCCATAAAGTCGCCAAGATAAGTATCCACTCCAGGACGATACAATAAGGGGCGCGAGGTATGGAATTTTACATTTTTCGAGAAATTCTCACCTAAAAAATATAAAAAATGATTCTGCGGAGCATAGTACCTCATTTTGTTGCACTGCAATTCGGGAATCAGCGTGGACATATCGAAGCGCATACGCTCGTTCAGTATGTTACCCACCATTTCATCCTCGTTGTAAATGAGAATCTTGTCTATCGGATGCAGAATGCCGTTAAGTGCTGTCGGATTGAAATCGGCATATTCCTTTTTCATATTACTAAACTCCGTCGGCGGGATTATGCGCACATTCACATGGTGGCGCATATTGGGGTTGAATGGTATTTCGCGCTTGCTGTAGTTTATGAATACGTCTATTCCCTGTGCGGTACTCAATGGCTTAGTTACTTTCATCAGCGGCCCCTGCATTGTTTCGAAATAGTCGTAGCGGTCGAATCCCGGTATCATAAGTTTTTCGCTGCTGAATTTTCCGGAATACCTTGTTGTGTACTCTATGTCGTGGAATATTATGTCGTTGTATGCAAGTTCGCGTGGCACGAAGTGGTAAGAGACGAATTTGTAGAGGGCATTCTTCGGGCTTTTGTAATTGCCTTTTTCCTCGGTACCGTACCATTTTTCGGCAAATGTCTTTAGGTCATCGAGCGTGTATATACCGTTGGCATTGAACACTTCATCGGGTTCTATAAAGGCTGTGTATTTGAAGAATTTAGTCTCTACAACCAATCTTGGGGAGGAGGCTCCGAATCCCATTGCATTGTAGTCAATAGGCACATAGTCTTCATCGCGGTCGAGTAGCAAGGAATCCTGAAAGTTTGTCTCCTTTAGCGCAGCACTGAAAAGTGAGAAATATCCGCACTCTTCTATCTGCCCCGGCACATCTCGCGATGTGTGGTTTATTGCCTTGCCTATTATGTGTACGATGCCGTTCTCCACCTCATTATCTCCACCGATGATTGCCGAGTTGTTGTTTATCATTATGTAGAACTGCTCGTCTACCACCTTGTAGCTTATACCCAACGAGCGCTGGTTGAAATTGCGGCGGTACAGAGTGCCTTCGCTCATCTCGGCCATAGGGTAACGTGCTTCTACAAGGTGTGTCTTTGCAATGACTGCTGCCATCGAGTCGCTGAGGTCTTCAAGCAGTGGCGAGGTTATTCCTGTCTCGTATGGGACATTGTCGTCGCGGGTTGCCCAATAGAGTGAATCCTGCTCTGCAAGATAGCGTTCCACTGCTTCGTTGGTGGGGAGGAATAGGGTATATTGGCCCCATGTCGATAGGAGTCCGAACATCTCTGCTTTCTCCAAAATTTTTATAAAATTGGAGTACTCTTCGCTGCGGTTAAGCAAATAGTCCGCCATTGTTTCACCGGTAAAGGTATAGCGGTTGCTCTTGTCAATCTCGTCGGTGCAGGCAAGGAATGACAAAGCTATTGCGAGTATGTAGAGTATTCGTTTCATTTTTCAAAGATAGCTATTAGCGGGTAATATTGCTACTCTTTTCTCGTGTATTATAGAACCTCCCTATAATTATTAGATGCTGTTTGAATTTTATTTTTATAAGCTCCTACTGCATTGTCTGTAAAAATCCATCAACCAATAAAGCTCCACACAACAGCATGGAGCCTTTATTGGTTGATGTTATTATTTATCGTCCTACCGATGAGAGACGCAGTTTGTAGCTTTTCTGTTTCTTGGCGATGCGGTATTTCACAAGTGTGTCAACATCGTAACCGCAGCTTGCGTTGCCTACTCCTCTCAGGGCTGCATCGAGGTGCAGAACTATGTATGGCGATTTTTCGGCAGTCCACAGATGGTTGGCTTTCATCAGTGTTGCATCGGTGTAGCGCAGTGCCGAGAATGAGCAGTCGCCGTCGAGCACTTTAATGTTGAGGCCTTCGCCGCGTTCATTGGTGAGGCTTACTTCGCGCAAGCCTTCGCGGTTGCCGCAGCTTTGGGGTTTAACGTAGTTGCCGCCCATCTTTTCGACAGTGGTGCTATATTGTCCTATCATTGTGCCTGCTTTGCGGTCGTTGTAGTTTTCCCATGGGCCGTAAGCGTAGTAGTCTACGTTGCTGTATTCGGGGTTGATGTATGAGACGAGGCCCAGACGGCGCAGATTTTCGCTCTTGGGGTCGAAGTTTGCCTCAATATCCATATATCCTTTTGTGTGCAGGGTATAGACGGTTGTGGTGCCGCAGAGCTTGCCACCACGTTTTACGGTTATCTGTATAGCCTCGCCTTTGCTGAGAGGAGCAAAGGATATTTCGGCTGTGGAGTCGTTCGCTGCATCGGTGTAGGGGTAGCGGTCGTTCTCTATCCATCGGTGGTTGTCGTATACGAAACTGTTTGTGCCATCGATGATTTCCTTACCTCTTATATTGAGGGCTGTGAGTGAACCGTCTGTAGCGTCCCATGAGGCTGTTATGTTCTTGCACGATGCAGTGATGGTGTTGCCTGAGTATGCGAGTTTGATACCGTACTCCTTGTTGCCGGCAGTTGTCGTTTGTGCAAGGGCTTTCAGCAGTTGCTCTTCAATGATTTTTCCATCGGCGGCAATGGTTGTAGCTTCTGTGATGGGGGTAATATCTTTCTCGCTTCTCTTTGCCTTGCGGTTGGAGATTGCGAACTGTTCGCCTGTCTCAATGTGTCCTGCTTCGCTCCAACGTGTGGCATTCCTGCGCACAAGGAATATGTTGAGCAGCATTTCGTCCTTGTCGTATTTGTACTTACTGTACTTGATGTTGAGTGTTACTGAAGCGCCGGGAGCTGTAGAGGGCAGTTCTATTTTTCTATCCTTTACTGTGTAACCGTTCTTCAGCGATTGGGTGATAAGCTCAAATTCGTTGAGGTCGGTAAAGTCGTATTTGTTGGTTATCTTCACTGTGGCATAGCCATGTTCGCGGTCGATGGAGACAAGTTCGATGTCTACATAATCGTAGGCGCCCTTCACCTCTTTGAGTTTGGGAGTCTCTTCGCGTGTGGCAGTAACGATGCCGTTTGAGCAGAAGTTGCCTTGGTGAGGGCCGGGGTAGTCGTATCCTGTGTGCAGGCGTCCTTCGTATGTGCCGGCTTTGATTTCTGCAGGGTCGTATATTGCCTGGTCTACCCAGTCCCATATGCATCCTCCGGCAGTGGCATTGCTGGCCTCTATTATCTCCCAATATTCTGTGAGGTTGCCGATGGCGTTGCCCATAGAGTGGGCATATTCGCAGATGAACATGGGTTTGTCGAGGTTGCTGGTGTTTTCGCGCATCCATGCCATTCCGGGGTACATTTTCGAGTACATGTCGCTGTAGTCGCCACCGCCGAAGGGACGTCCGTTGCCACGGGTGCCCTCGTAGTGTACGGGGCGGTCGTCGAGACGTTTGGCTGCTTCGTAGCAATATTTGAAGTTTTTGCCGTGACCTGCTTCGTTGCCGAGGCTCCAGAATATTACACTCGGATGGTTCCTGTCGCGCAGTACCATGCGGTCTATTCTGTCAACGAACGAGGGTATCCACGAGGGCATGTTGCTTATCGACTGGTTGGCGTGGTCTTCGAGGTCGGCCTCGTCCATGCAGTATAGTCCGTAGTAGTCGAACATAGCGTACATGCGTGCGGCGTTGGGGTAGTGCGAGGTGCGGATGGTGTTGATGTTGTTGCGTTTCATCAGCAATACATCTTCGAGCATCGATTCTGTGGGTACGGCGCGGCCGTAGAGGGGGTGTGAGTCATGACGGTTGACACCCTTGAACATGATGCGCTCGCCGTTGACAAATATCTGGGAGTTCTTTATCTCTATGTGGCGGAATCCGTAGTAGGTGGAGAATGCCATTTCGCATTTGCCGTCGGCTGAGCCGTCGCGCTGCTCGATGTCCACTTTGTAGAGATTGGGATATTCGGCGCTCCAACGCTGTACCTTTTCGAGTATGGGGATGCTGACGCTGCATTTGGCCAGTGTGTCTTCAGCCGAGATTGGTCTGAGGGCTTCTGCTGCACCCACCGGTTTACCTTCGGGGTTATATACTTTTATTACATAGTATTTTTTTGCCTGTCGGCGGTCGCGGTTGTCAAATTCGAGTGCTACGTTCAGTTTTACCGATGAGTCGGCATCGGAGGGTGCAGCCTGCAATCCCTCTGTTGTCAGATAGTGGTCGCGTACCCACACTTTGGGCACGTTGTAGAGATATACATCGCGGAAGATACCGCTCATGCGGAACATGTCCTGACATTCGAGGTACGAGCCGTCGCTCCAGCGGAACACTTGCACGGCGAGGCGGTTATCTCCCTTGCGCAGATATTTTGTGAGGTCGAATTCGGCTACGTTGTTGGCACCCTGTGTGTATCCTACGAAATTGCCGTTGAGATAGATAAGGGCTGCGCTGTATATGCCGCCGAAGTGTATGAATGTGCGCTTGCCGTCCCAGTTTTCGGGGATTGTGAATGTGCGCACGTATGAGCCTACGGGGTTAATGCCGTAGTTCTTGCCGCCGTCGTTGTAGTATGGGCGTGCCTTTATGAATGGAGGTGTGTTTGCATGGGGATATTCCACGTTGCAGTAGATGGGGCGGTCGTATCCGTGCATTTCCCAGTTCGAGGGTACGGGTATTTCGTCCCATGAGGATACATCGAAACTCTCCTTGTAGAATTCTGTGGGGCGTTTCGAGGGTTCGTCGACGAGGTTGAACTTCCATTTTCCGTTGAGCGACTGTACAAGTGAACTTTTTGTCTCTGTCCAGGGGGTGCGGTAGTATGCTGTGTCGGCGTGCATCTCCTCTGTGGTGCTGTAGGGCATATATGTGGCGTTGCCGCGCTCTTTGTTGATGGCGAATACTTTTTCGTCCTCCCACCACGGCTGTTCAATCTTGGGCTTTTCGACTGCGCTGAAGCGGAACCACGATTCTTTGCCGGCCTCCTCTTTAGCCACCTGTATCAGACGGTTCTCCTTTGCCGCATATACGTAGGCGCTTTTTGCCGGGTTGGCCGATGCTATCTGGAATACTCCGCTCTCGCCTTTTACGGGAATGAAATTGAACTTAGCGTTGTTCCACACTCCCTGTTCGGCGGGCCACTGGAGCAGATGCTTGATTGATGTGTTGCCTCCGCCGTCGTCGAAGTTCTGTGTGTAATATACTCCGCCGATGACACGTGTCGATGCATCGGGCATTGTGATGCTCCAGTATTGTCCGCGGTTGAGTTCGTCGCTCTTTTCGAGGCGGATGGCGGCGTTGTTCTCTGAATTGTCGCCGTTACCGAGTACCATTGTGGCGTCTGTTGCCGATACTATGTGGTAGGCCTGTTCGGGATCGAATCCGGCTACATCGCTTTTTACTATTTCGAAGTGTGCAGCCTTGTCATTTTTAAGACCGCTTTTTGCTGCAAGCACAAGTGCCTCTTTGCCTGTTGCCTTTATTGCCATGTCGGGGCGGTTGGCTGCAACAAGCAGATAGGTGTTTGCAGCTACGGGTTCGAGTTTCCACAACTGCGACTCGTCGCTACCGTTATTTTCGGCAAGCGCTATCTTACCGTCGCCGGTAGCATGGATGGCGAGGTTGTCAAAGGGGTTCATCAGTCGGTAACTGCCCGAAAGGTCGTTGATGTTCCACAAGTGTGTGGAGGTACACTCGTCTGCGTTGCGCAGTGTTACACTTGTGCCACTTTTACTCTCGGTATAGTTCAGCACGGTAGAGGTGTACTTCTTGGAGCGTATAAGATAGAGCCCGCCTTTTTCGAAGACTACCTGTGCGTTTGTCGGTATTATGCCTATGATAAGAGTGGCCAGTAATACCAATATGCCATTTGATTTTTTCATATTTCAGTATATTGTTGTGTGGTTTTATAGAAGGACGAGGCTGTGTCAAAATTTATTTTGGCGCAGCCTCGCTTGGGGTGTGGCAACCGTCTTTATTAGGTTGTTCTTATTTTACTGCCTTGAAGCTCATGTCGAGTCCCTTCACCGAGTGGGTGAGTGCACCTACCGAAATGAAGTCTACGCCGCAGAGTGCATAGTCGCGCAGGGTGTCGAATGTAATTCCTCCCGATGATTCTGTCTCGAAGCGGCCGCCTACCATTTCCACAGCCTTGCGTGTGGCTGTGGTGTCGAAGTTGTCGAACATGATGCGGTCTACTCCGCCGAGGTCGAGCACCTGTTGCAACTCGTCGAAGTTGCGCACTTCAATCTCTATCTTCAGCTCTTTGCCTTTCTCCTTGCAATACTCTTTTGCACGCTCTATCGCCTGCTTTATTCCGCCTGCAAAGTCCACGTGGTTGTCTTTCAGAAGAATCATGTCGAAGAGTCCTATTCTGTGGTTTACGCCGCCACCGATCTTCACAGCCTCTTTCTCCATTATTCTCATGCCGGGTGTTGTCTTGCGGGTGTCGAGCACGCGTGTGTTTGTACCTTCGAGCTGTTTTACATATTTGCGTGTCATTGTGGCAATGCCGCTCATGCGCTGCATCACATTGAGCATCAGTCGTTCTGTCTGTAGCAGTGAACGCACCTTGCCCGATACGCGCATTGCAATGTCGCCTTTCTTTACTTCGGCGCCGTCCTCCATAAGTACCTCAACCTTCAGTTCCTTGTCGAAATGTGCAAAGATGCGCTTTGCCATTTCTACGCCTGCAAGCACACCATCCTCTTTGATAATGAGGATGTTCTCGCCCATTGCATCTTCGGGGATTGAAGAGAGGGTAGTGTGGTCGCCGTCACCAATATCTTCGGCAAATGACAATTCTATGAGTTTCTCTATAAGTTCTTCTTTTACGTCCATAGTAGTATGTTTGTATTTTCGTTTATATATTTAGTTGCGAAGATAATCAAAATTTTGAAAGTGCGTCCAATAAACGGGATAAAATATATGTTTGCATCTATCTTCCGCATATTTGCCTGTAGTCGCAGAATGTGCACCTGTCGCAATCTTCGGTATGTGTAAAGGGTATATCCTTGTCGAATATTTCATCTATTGTCTTTTGCAGTTCTCCCATGAACTCTTCGTGGTAGTCGTGGTAGTCGGTTACGCTCTTGCCGGCTATTTTTATTGTAAATTCTTCGCGGGTGGTGTAATCCCTTTTGAGTATATACAGTAGCGACGGAGTTATTTGTCGGGGGGCATAGGTGGCTTTTACGGCTGCCGAATAGAGCATCGTCTGGAATATGTAGGAACTGCGTTTGCCGCTACGGGCAAAGAGCGATTCTATGCCCGTGTTCTTGTCCTTGCCGGGTGAGCCGCCTGTCTTGTAATCGATAATCTCTATGGCATCCCCTTTTTGGTCCATTCGGTCTACGCGGCCGACAACCGACAGTTTGACTGCTTCGCCGCCGGTGGTGGTTGTCATGGTCATCTTTGCCTCTTTTTCGCTACCGACGTATGTGAAGGGTGTGTGTGCTGCGTCTATCTTTATAAGGCGCAGCAGGCAACGGTGCAGTATTTCGCGGTTTATGTACTGCATGCCGTCGAATGTTATCTCTTCGTCGTCGTTGCACTTGAAGAAGCAACTTCTGAATGCTTTGTCAATCAAGCCGTACAGGTGTGCATCTTCTTTCAGGTAGGGTTCGAGGTGCGATTTCTGTATGAGATTTCCATGCTCCTTTATTATGTGGTCGTAGAAGAGTTCGGCAGCTTTGTGGAATATGTTGCCGAAGTCTGACGATTGTATGGTGCTTTCTACCTCCTGCTCTTTTTTAAGGTCGGCTATGTAGTAGTAAAAGAATTTCATTGGGCACTCCAAATAGCGGTTTATTCCGCTGGGCGTTAGTGTGATAGCCTTCGGGTTGCTGTTTGCATCGAATATGTGGCGCAGCTTTTGTATGGTAGCCGTCTCTTTTGGTTGCGGTTGCAGGATGCAGGGGGTATTCTTCTGTTCGCATGTGAGGCTTATCTCCTTTATGTTTTCGTTGCGGTTGAGCAGCAACTGCATCATGTAGCGCGAGCGTTCGCCTTGTCCTGCGGCTTCGAGTGAGTTATTATACATCATGGTGATGTTCTCGGCACGTTGTATCAGACGGTAGAAGTTGTAGGTGTAAACTGCGTTGCGCTGTTCGGTGAGCATCAGCCCGAATGCACGGCGCAGGTTGTAGGGGATGAATGAGTTTCCGCTGTTGCTGCGCGGCAGGTTGCCCTCATTGGCAGACAGCATGATGAGGTTCTTGAAGTCGAGGTTGCGTGTTTCGAGCAGTCCCATTATTTGCAGACCTACTACGGGTTCGCCGTGGAAGGGAAGACTCAGTCCTCCTATCACTCGCATGAAGAGCGATGTGAGGGTGCGCAACTGCAGCTCTATTTCGCCTGTTTCGAGCAGTGAGATTATGCGCTGTGCCTGTGTGTAGATGCTGAAGAGAGATTCGCGGAAGAGCTCTTCGTAGCTCGTTGCGCCGTTGTCGGGAGTGGTGTTGGTTATCGTGTGCAATATGTCGCGCACGGTGGTTATCCAGCCGAGGTTGTCGGTGGGCAGGGTGAATATCTTTTCGAGGAAGTCATCGGCGTGCAGTCTCTTTTCATCGGGGTAGTACTCCTTGTTTTTTGTTATCTCTTTTTCTATTCTTGATGCATTTGTGCTGCACAGTGTGGTGTAGGGGTGCTTTAGTATGCCGGCAACTGCTTCGTAACGGAATCTTTTGCGTTCGTGGTCGTATCCGTTGATGTGCAGTTCGGTCAACTGTTTCATGAAGCTGTATGCGGGGGTGTGTGCCACAGGGTAACCCATTGTGATGTTGATGTTTTTCACAGTGGAAGGGATGGTGTGGAGCACCTGCTCGAGTATCTCTTCGTTGCAGAGTACCACGGCTGTTTCGAGCTCTTTGTTTTCGGGGATGTTGCTCAGAAGGTCATAGAGGTGGCGTGTCTGTATGTTCTCTGTGGTGGCAGATACGAATGTGATGTTCTTCTCTTTGCCCAAATTGTTGTAGGCTTCATCTGTGAGACGGTTTGGGTAGCGGCGGAGGTTAGGACGCATGAAGCGGCCCGCTTCATGGTCGGGGTTGTCGGTGTAGATGGTGTCGTAGTCCCAATAGAAGAGGGCTTTCCCTTGTTGTTGCAGAAGGTCGAAGAGCGCCTCTTCGCTGCGGTTGAGGGCATTGAAGCCGGCGAAGATGTATTTTTCCTGCGTAAATTCGAGGTTCTTGCCATTCTCTATTACATCGCGGCAGAGCAGTCCGGGGTAGGCTATGTTCTGTTCGCGCAGTCTGTTGCGGAAGTTGGTGTATATGGTCAGCAGTGCTTCCCAGATGCAGAGGAAGCGTTTTTTTATGGTGTTCTCATCTTCTTCGCTCTCTTTCTCTTTGAAGTGGTGGAAGAATTGTTCTATGGCGTGGCGCTGCTCCTCGTCGAGGGTGTCTGATGCTGTGCCGTATGAGTAGAGGTCGCTGAGGTTAGAGAAGAGCTTCTCTGCATCGACGAGATTCTTGTCTATTTCGTCGAAGTCTTTTATGAGTATCTCGCCCCAGTAGTAGAATTTGTCGAGTGTCTCGGTGCTGCCAGTGGCTTTGCGGTATTCCTTGTGCAGTATGCTGACGAGTTCTATCGGGTCGCCCTCGATGCTTGTGCTGTTCTCGTTGAACAGTTCGCCTATGGTCTTGTAGACGGGGCACCAGATGGGGGTGGTGCTTATCTGCTTCAGGTATTCGTTGAAGAAGAGCCCTGCGCGTTTGTTGGGGAATATGATTGTTATATCGGCGAGACGGTTGCCGTATTCTCTGTAGAGATCTTCGGCTATATGTTTGAGAAATGGTTTCATACTTCTTCGATTTTATTGTTGTATATGTACCAAAGGTATCCGCTTACTTGGGTGTAACCCATCCGTTTGAGTTTGTCCATATATCCTTGGACCTGCTCTTTGTAGTAGGAACGTGGTGTTCCGAACTTGAAGTCCACGACTATGGCTTTTTCTCCTTCTGTCATTACGCGGTCGGGGCGGCGGCTCTCTTTGCTGTCGCTTGCGTCGAGTATGGCACATTCGTTATAGAGTTTGTATCGGCCGCTGAACCAGTCGGAAGCCGTGGGGTTGGAGAGGGCTCCTGTTATGAGTTTTTCTATGCCGGCTCTCTCTTTGTCGGTGGCTATGAGGCCTTCGAGTTGCATTTTGCGCAGTTCTCTTTGCAGTTCATTTCCGGTGCGCAGGCGCGAGAGAAGTTCGTGCAACAGTTCACCGCGGGCTATATTTTCGAGTGTTTGCAACTCCCCCTCTTCGTTTGCGAGGAAGCGTCTGAGACTGCGCGATTGGCGGAACTGCGGACTTCTTTCGTGGTAGTTGAATTTTTGGAAGTGGGCCTGTGGGCGGGTGAGGAAAGGGTTGGGCTTTTTATTGCTCTCCTCTTTCTTCTTTTCGCCGGATGGTACTATCTCTCCGTAGGTGAATATTCCTCCCTCTTCGTCGTATGTGGCGCCGGGGAGTGAAATGTTTTTTATTATGGGTAGCAGGCGCTTGTACATTATGTCGCCTGTTGAGCCTGTGTCGCCTGTGAAGATTATGAGGTTCTTGCCGGCGCGTGTGCAGGCTACGTACAGTATGTTGAGGTTGTCAACCAACTGGTAGAGGTATTCGTGGTTGTACTCGGCATGGTATATTGAGTCGAGCATTGCTTTCTTGAAGTCTATCGGCAGCAGGCTTATGGTGTTGAATGGTTCTTCGTTGGGGACGCACCATAGTGTTTTTGTGTGTCTGTAGTCGATAAATTCCCATGTGCAGAATGGTATTATTACTGTGTGGAATTCGAGTCCTTTGGATTTATGGATGCTAAGTATACGCACTCCGTCGCCCTCTACCGACGGGATAGATTTTTTATGCATCTCTTCGTCCCAGTATGTTATGAAACTGTCGGGCGCGGCGGGATTGTCCTTCAGATATTTTGCGGTAAGGTCGAGGAATGTGTATATATAAGGAGTCTCTCCTTCGATTGTGTGCAGGGAGAAGATGTCTATTATTTTTTCTATAAGTTCGTAGAGGGGAGTATTGAGCAGTATATCCCTCTGTCGTGTGTATTCGGAGGGCAGCAGCGAGTCTATGTATTCTTGGGATGTGAGCTTTGCCGGGATTGCTTCTGTCTCTCTGATGTCGGCGTAGCGCATGGCAAGGAATGCTGTATTTACCTTGTCGTCGGGGTCTGTCAAGTGGCGCAGGGTGGATATTATCATTTGCAGTGCCGTGGAACTTGACAGCAGGAAGGCATCGTCCGATATTATCGTGTGCTCGGGGAAATGTCTGGTGAATTCCTCGGCTATCATTGTAATTTCGTTGTTTGTGCGCACAAGGATTGCTATGTTCGAGGGCTTGACACCATTGTGGTTGATGAGTGTGTCGAGTGTCTGCATCAGTTGTGCGCAGATGCTCTCCTTTAGATTTTTCTCTTCTTCCTTTTTTATGAATCTTACTTCGGCGTATCCTCTGTCGGGCTTGTCGGGCAGTATCTCCTGACTTACGTCGCTGTAGGCGCGTACAAGCTCTTTGCTGCTTGCTCCGAGGTCGTTGTTGTACTTCAGGCTTATTTGTTCTGCGGCTTCGGTGAAGAGGGCATTGTTGAATTCTATTACTCGGCGTTCGCTGCGTCTGTTGGTCTTCAGCGTATCGGGTTTTATGTTATAGCGGGGAAACTCTTTTTCGAGGTTGTTGAGTATGCTCCAGTCGCTGTTGCGCCAGCGGTAGATGGATTGTTTCACATCGCCTACGATGAGGCTGGTGTTGCCGTTGGAGATAGTCTCTTCGAGCAGCACTTTGAAGTTCTTCCATTGCAGTATGGAGGTGTCCTGAAATTCATCAATGAAGATGTGTTGTATCTCCGTTCCCGTCTTTTCGTAAATGAAGGAGGTGTTGCCTGTTATCATTTTGCTGAGCAGGAATGTCGTCTGTGCAAGCAGGAAACGGTTTTCTTTATTGTTTTCTTCCTGCAGGGCGCGGGCAATGGTGTTGAGCAGGCGCAACTGATGCAGGCGCATTACCGATAGCTGGCAGGTTGTGAGTCGGGAAAGGTCGTTGGTGCGCATTTCTTCTGCTTTGCGGTAGAGATCTACGATTTTTTCGTAGTCGACTGCGGGTATTCTTTTTTTTATGAGTTTTTCGGGGGAAAAAACGCTGTTTGCTGCGTGTTTGTTTTCGCCCGGAATAATTCTGTTCTGTAATTTGGTGAAGTAGCCCCATGCCCCACTTTTCTTTTGGTAGAAATCGTCGACTGTAAGGTCGTTTGCAGCTGCTATGGCATGGAATTGCTTGCCGAGAGATTCAGCTTCGTCGAGTATCTCTTTTTCAATTTTAGCGAGTTCTTTACGGAAGTCGGCAAGTATCGCACCCTTGTTGGCATCCAACTGCTCGCGCAGTCTCTCGCCGCGCTCCTGATACTCTTCACTCAGGATGTTCTTTGCAAATTCCTTAAGTCCTTTGTCTATCTTCCAACTGTCGTTGTTGGAGAGGTGTTCTGTTATGTATTCCACTAACCACCCCATCTCCTCGGAAGTGGGGGTGAGCTTGGTTATCATTTGGTCTATAGCTTCGTTCAGCAGTTTTTCGCTGTCGAGGCTTATGGTTACATCTCCGCTGAGGTCGAGCTCGCGGGCGAGTCCCCTTAATATGGTCTGGAAAAAAGCATCGATGGTCTGCACGCGGAAACGGTTGTAGTCGCTGAGCATCATGCCGAGAGCCGTGCCCGCACGACGTCGTATCTCCTCGCCGCTGAGGGTGGGGAAGTGTTTGCTTATTATGCCGAAGTAGCTTTCGGAGTCGGGGTGCGAGGTTGATATGCCGTATAGCTGACTGAGTATGCGTTCCTTCATTTCGGCTGTGGCTTTGTTGGTGAAGGTAACGGCAAGTATGTGGCGGTATGCCGACGGCTCTTCAATCAGCAGCTTGATGTATTCTACGGCGAGGGTAAAGGTCTTGCCGGAGCCTGCTGATGCTTTATATACTTTCAGAGGAGAGTTCATTTTGTTTTTGGTTTTATGCTATGGAGTGCTAATTTACGAATATTATTTTTTCGGAAGATATACGTTCCGTTTTTTTTGTTAACTTTGTTTGTTTATTTGTATCTTCGTGGCAAATTTTGACGAATTATGATTAGACTATACACATTTTTTGTTCTATTTTTTCTGCTTCTTGCACCAGTCTGTGTTGTGGCTAAGCCTGCATTGCGCACGCTTATGAGTGTGAAGCAGTCGGACGGTTCTGCGCTCATGGTATATCAGACGGGCGACGAGAGGTTCCACTATTATTGTACGGCCGACGGGGTGCCGCTTGTGCGTGAGGAGAACGGTGATTTTTCGTATGCCGTTGTTTCGGGCGACGAACTTGTGAGCAGCCGTCTGCGTGCCCATGACAAGGGTATGCGCTCTACCGAGGAGTTGCGATTGCTTGCAGCTAACACATATGCCGGTATCGATGGGGCATTGCGCAGGATTTCGCTCCAAAGAAGGGCAAAATCCACAAAGAGTGCTCCTGAAATGATTGACGGCGATATTTCGCAAAGCATTAAGCCTATAGGCGATATAAATGTGCCTGTGTTGCTTGTGCAGTACAAGGATGTCAAGTTTACATACGGCAAGGAACTTATTTCGAAAAATTTCAACGGTACCGATTTCAAGGGGCTTAATGGTCTTGGAATCGGCAGCGCGAGGGATTACTTCATAGCACAGTCCGATTCTGTTTTTCGCCCCAATTTTGTTGTGCTCGATGTTGTAACGCTTGCCAACGATATGGCCTATTATGGCGGTAATGTAGGTGGTGAGGATGTCCGTCCCGAGGATATGGTGATAGAGGCGTGCAAGGCGCTCGATACATCGGTCGACTTTAAGATTTTTGACAACGACGGCGATGGCGAGATAGAATTTGTCTATTGTGTCTATGCGGGATACAGCGAGTCGAGCGGTGCCCCGGCGAATACTGTGTGGCCGCATCAATGGACGCTTTCAGCCGCGAAAAAGAGTTTGAAACTCGACGATGTTGCAGTGAATACTTATGCCATGAGCAGCGAACTTGCCTTCAACAAAGCTACGCAGGGCGAAAAGGGTGCGCAACTCGACGGTATCGGTTCCATGTGTCATGAATTTTCTCACTGTCTCGGATTGCCCGATTTCTATGATACTTCGGGACGCAACTATCCATTGTTCGGAATGGATTATTGGGATTTGATGGACTATGGTTGTTACAATATGGATGGTTATGTACCTATTGCTTACAGTGCATACGAGCGCGACTTTATGGGTTGGCGCAAGTTGCAGGTACTCACCGGGCGTGGCGACTATTCGATGAGTGCCCTCGAAGAGGGTGGTGCAGGTTACAAAATAGTCAATAGTGCCAACAGCAACGAATACTACATACTGGAAAACCGTCAGAAGGTGGGTTACGATGCCGGAATTATGAACAGCGGAATGTTGATTATTCACGTTGATTACTCAAAGGACGCTTGGGTGATGAACGAGGTAAACTACAATCTTGCCCATCCGCGATATACATTGATACCCGCCGACAATAAACTGTTGTGCAGTTATCGCGCATCGTCGACCGAGGAGTACAAGGCCAACCTTCGCGGCGATGTATGGCCGGGAACCGCGGGCAACACTCTGCTTACCGACACGAGTGTGCCCGCAGCGGAGGTTTACACCGGCGGATATATGGGAAAATCCATAAGGAATATAAAAGAGGCAGCGGGCATTGTCAGCTTTTCATTCCTTAAAGATAAGTTGCAGGCTCCGGTTGCTCTTGTCGCTGCCGACTTGAAGGCCGACGGATTTACGGCACGATGGGGTATTGTGGAGCATGCTTCGGCCTACGGAGTGGAACTTTTTGGCGTCGAAGATGTGGCTCAGGGGCAAGGCGATATTTACACACTCATAAACGAGGATTTTCTCGGTTGCTCCTTTTCAGGAAAGGATATTACAGATGTTGTAGGCAAATATACGATTGTTCCCGGCTGGGAGGGATTGAACCTGTGGAGCGAAACAGGAGTGTTGCGCATAGGCGGCACGAGCACCGCTGGTGAACTTGCCACACCGCAAATCGACTGTGTGGCCGATGGCGATATAACGCTCACCTTCAAAGCGAAGAAATATGCCTCCTCCGATGCAGGCGTAGTGCTCAGCGTGCAGTCGGAGTTCTCCGATACAGAACTCTCCGATAATGATTCCTTCGAAATCAGCAACGAGTGGCAGGAGTACAGTTTTACATTCTCTAAGGATGGCAACCGCTTTTCGCTCCTCTTCTCTACGGAGGAATCCACAGGCGCGATGCGTGTCTGCATAGACGATATTCAGATCATCCAGGAGAGCTGCGAGAGGGAAAAGAGCATAGGCTATTATGTTTCTGATATGGCAGAATACAGTTTCAGCGGTCTTGCCAAAGGAAAATACCGTTTCCGTGTGAAAGCACTCGACGAAGGCATCGACTCCGATTTCTCCGAAAAGAAAGAAGTCGTTATAGATGAAAATACCGCTATCACACCTGTTGCGGCCGACGACAATGAATATGTCGAAGTCTATTCCCTCTCAGGTCTTTCGGTCTACAAAGGCGAAAAGAGCGGAATATCTGCGCTCGATAAAGGAGTGTATATTCTCCGCACTCCCTCCGGTGTAAGAAAAATCAGTGTAAAGTAACACATATCATAATAACAAAACAGATTGGCTGAACATAGGTAATGCATGTTCAGCCAATCTGTTTTACTATATGGCAGACCTGAAAATAAGGTCGATGCTCGCCTCCCTTGTATTACTGTTTTCTTAGAATATCATCTTCGCTGATGGGTGCGAAAGCTCCATCCTTAGCCTCGAAAATGACAGTACCTGTTTCGAGCGACTCAATGCTGTGCCATTGTCCCGCAGGAATCTGCAACACCGGACAATCGCCGCCGACCTCCATCAGAATCTCTTCGGTTATTTCGCCCTCCTCGTTGAACAACAACTCTTTAACCTTTCCGCGGATTATAATTACAGTTTCAGCCGTTGAACGGTGGCGGTGCACAGGCACAACAGTCCCCGGTTCCAAAGCGTTGAGCATACGTTGCGAAGTATCATCCTGTGCAGTACGCAAATCGTAGTTCATTCTCAACCGTTCGCAACCTTTCGCCTTTGCAGTCAGCTCGTCCAAAATATTATTGTCTATTTTCATGTTAGATGTAGAATTTATGATGAATACACAAAAGTACAACTATTTTGTAACACCCCGCAGCTTTTCGCGAAAAAGTTCTTAAACTCCTCCTATTGAAGACAGAAGAACTCTCACATCAATATTACTTTTGTTAAAAAACAATAATAATTGGAACAAAACGCACAGTTGTTTGTTATTATAACCATACACATACATGCTTAGCGGCAAAGCGAAATACCAAACAACACAATGAACGAACCCGAATTCAACGAGCGGCTGACCGATTCCATAACGATGATGATGAAATACGCCCACCGCTTCACCCCCGACAGCGACAAAGCAGAAGAGTTGCTGCAAGAGACAATGCTCAAAGCATTGACAAGTAAAGACAAATACCGCAGCGACGACAACTTCAACGGATGGCTGAGTACAATTATGCACAACACCTACCTGAATATGCTCCGCAGCAGAATAATCTACCTCGATGAACGCGAAATCGCCATAACCTATGCCGGCAGGAGTTCATACCTCGACACCACCTTCGATTACAAAGAATTGAGGCGCCTTGTCGCAACCTTACCGCGTGAACAGCATTTACCCTTCACACTACATGTCAAAGGCTACAAATACGAAGAGATTGCCAGGATACTCGGATTGCCGTTGGGTACGGTAAAGAGCCGCATCTTCACAGCACGCGAGCGATTGAAGGAGATGCTGAAAATGTGATAAATCGCTATAGATTAAGAAGCTTAAAGAACTGCCATTCTAACCAAACGGGAGAGTGTTATTAACTCCTCCTCTTGAAGAGGACATTGCGTAATAAGCAATGTTTGCTTAAGCGAAGCTCGGCTGCGCTCGTTTACAATTGCAAGCAAGCTCGCATTGTACTCGCTGGCACGAGCTTTGCGACGACGAAAGCTTTAGCTTTCCTAAGGAGTGCCGAGCTTGCGAGGTCATTCAAAAACACCGTTTTTGAAGACGGAGGAGTTTGAAACTTTTGCTTGCGGGTTCGGGGAACTCCCTCCCCCTGCGGGTACTCCCTCTTATCTATCTAATCTTTGGACATATCTTTCGCTAATCTCTTTAAAATAAGAAATTTAAAAAAGCTGTCCCTCTTGAAGGGGGACGAGAACTTTTTTCCGAGAAAAAAGTTCGGAGGGGGTTCTTAACCTAACGTATTGCAATAAACCATACTACGCGAGAAAAACCCCTCCGTCTTCAAAAACTGTCGTTTTTGATTGGCCTCGCAAAGCTCGGCACTCCTTCTATATAACAAAATGCTAAACCGCTGTGCTATAGAGTTTTTCGTTAAGCATATTCAATGTTCTTTTTTGTTATTTTCTATTCATTTTGAGGCGCGGCAATTCGGTACTTTGGAAAGCTAAAGCTTTCGTCGTCGCAAACATTGCTTATTACGCAATGTCCCCTTGAAGGGCAGGAACTTTTTAGAATAGTTTTTTATCCATTGAAGGATGGGGTTGTACTTTTTAGGTATAAT
>SUXT01000028.1 GCA_015060835.1 Bacteroidales bacterium | reverse complement strand
AAGAGCATCGAAAGTAAGGGCGACCAAAGGATTGCTTGTGCATATCTTTGGAAAGTTGGCTATTGCTCTACTTTCATTTGCAAATTTATAAAATTTTGAATCAGTTGCCAACTACTGATTCGTATTATTACTATACATATGCCGGAATCTCACAAAATGTATCAACTTTTTTTACGCTTGCATCGATAGTAATAATTTGAAATCATCTGAAAACTTTTTGACATAGATTTTGTATATTCATATTTTGTTATTATCTTTGCAAGTGAAATGATGAGAATTGAGGGGCAAGAAAGCCCCTCTTTTTTGTACATAACAACCACCAATATTCTAACTAATAAACCTATATGATTGACAAACAGAAGGTTGTAGAGCTTATAAACGAATGGCTCGAAGGAAAGGAACATTTTCTTGTAGATGTTTCAATAAGCAAGGACGACAAGATTACGGTTGAAATAGACCATGCCGAAGGTGTATGGATAGAGGATTGTGCCGAATTGAGCCGTCATATTGAGTCCGGATTAAGTCGCGATAGCGAGGATTATGAATTGGAAGTCGGCTCTGCCGGATTGGGACAGCCCTTCAAAGTGATACAGCAATATATAAATCACATAGGACGCGAAGTTGAAGTTCTCGGAAAGGATGGTAAGAAGTACAAGGGTGTCCTGAAGTCTGCAGATGAAGACGCTTTTGTTGTTGTCATAACCAAAAAAGAGAAAATCGAGGGATTCAAGCGCCCTCAGCTTGTAGAAGTTGAATGCAGATTTGCATACAACGAAGTAAAATACACGAAGTATATAATAAATTTCAAATAATATGGCAAAGAAAGAGGAAACCATAAACCTTCTGGATACATTCCAGGAGTTCAAGGAGTCGAAGAATATCGACCGCACAACAATGATCAGCGTACTCGAGGAGAGCTTCCGCAAAGTGTTGGTAAATATGTATGGCACCGACGAGAACTACTCTATCATCGTCAACCCCGACCGCGGAGATTTGGAGATTCAGCGCCGCAGAACAATTGTTGCCGATGGTGATGTGGAGAATGATAATATGGAGATATCGTTGAGCGAAGCACAGCAGATTGACGATTCATTCGAGGTAGGCGAAGAGGTGAGCGAAATTATAAAGTTCGCAGAGTTCGGCCGTCGCGTAATCCTTAACCTTCGCCAGACTCTTGCATCAAAAATCCTTGAGCTTGAGAAAGACAGCCTCTGCAACAAATATACAGCCAAAATCGGTCAGATTGTAAGTGCTGAGGTTTATCAGATATGGAAGAAAGAGATACTTTTGATGGATGAAGAGAAGAATGAACTCATCCTCCCCAAAAGCGAACAGATACCCTCGGATTTCTACCGCAAGGGTGATGTGGTACGCGCCGTTGTTGCACGCGTTGACAACCCCAACAATAACCCCAAAATTATTCTGAGCCGTACATCTCCTGTATTCCTTGAGAGACTCTTCGAACTTGAGGTTCCCGAAATCAATGACGGATTGATTACTATCAAGAAAATCGCCCGTATCCCCGGTGAGCGTGCCAAGATTGCAGTGGAGTCATACGACGACCGCATTGATCCCGTAGGCGCATGTGTAGGTGTCAAGGGTTCACGTATACACGGCATTGTGCGCGAATTGAGAAACGAGAATATCGATGTTATCAATTATACATCCAATATCGAACTTTTCATCAAGCGTGCTCTCAGCCCCGCTAAGGCATTCAACGTACAGCTCAATAACGAAAAGCGTACAGCCAATGTCTATCTGAAGCCCGAAGAGGTGTCGTTGGCAATCGGTAAGAACGGACTTAATATCAAGTTGGCAAGTATGCTCACCGAGTACACCATTGATGTTTACCGCGAAAATGATACACAGGAGGATGATATTTATCTCGATGAGTTCTCTGATGAAATTGACGAGTGGATAATCGCTGCAATCAAGAAGCTCGGTCTCGAAACTGCAAAATCGGTATTGCGCGCACCCCGCGAGATGCTTGTAGAAAAAGCAGATCTCGAAGAAGATACTGTAGACAATGTACTCAGGATCCTTAGAGAGGAGTTCGAGGACGATAAAGAATAACAGTGAGGAATAGCAGCAAAGATTAATTTTAAAACAAAACCGACGAATGAAGATAAGATTAAATAAAGTACAAAAAGAATTGAATTTAGGACTCTCGACGATAGTCGAATTCCTACAGAAGAATAACTTCGAAATAGAGGAAAACCCCAATGCGGTTGTACCTGAAGAGGGGTATAATCTGCTCATAAAAGAATTCAGTACCGATAAGAATCTTCGCATTCAGTCGGACAAATTCACACAGGAGAGACAGAATAAGGAAAAGGTAAAGAGCGCTACACCCGAATCGCGTCCCCAGCCTAAGGCTGCTGTGGCCGAAGAGGTTGTATCCAAGCCTAAGGAACAGCCCAAAGCCGAAGAAAAACCGGTTGTAGAGGCTGAAGAGAAGAAAGCAGACGAATCTCCCATAAAAATAAAGGTTGTAAGACGTATCGACCTCGATGCTATTGAGAATCGTGGCAATCAACAGCAGAATAAGGAAAAACAGCAGCCTAAGAAGGAAGAACCTGCACCCCAACCGGTTGCAGAGAAGGTTGTTGAGCCCTCCCCTGCTCCCCAACCTGCAAAGAAAGAGGAGGTACAGCCTGTGGTGAAGGAGGAGGTGAAGGAGGAGGTAAAGGCAGAAGAAAAGGCTCCTGCTACACCTACACTTACACAAGTTGATGAAGTGCGTCCCCGACTGAATATCATAGGCCACATCGACCTCTCTTCAATCAACCAGTCAACACGTCCTCGCAAGAAGAGCAAGGAGGAGAAACGCAAAGAGCGTGAAGAGAAGGACAAGCAGCGCGAAGAACAGCGTAAACAGGCAAGAGAAAACTCAAATAAGCCTGCCGGTGAGAATGCCGATAAGGGTGAAAAGAAAAAGAAACGTACCCGTATCGGCGGACAGCGTGTCAATATCGATGCAGCCATACAGAACAACAAGGAGAGCCAGCCTTCACGCGAGCAGCAGGGAGGCAACAACTGGGGAGGCGGCGACAACAAGAACCAGAGCAACAAGGATAATGCATCAAAAGGCAGTCGCAAGGATCGTGACCGTCAGCACAAGCGCTACGACAAGAGCGAAGTGAACGACGAGGACGTATCAAAGCAGATAAAATCGACACTTGAGCGTCTTACCAACCGCAGCAAAGGCAAGTCGGCAAAATACCGTAAGGAAAAACGCGAATTGGCAGCCGAGCGTCAGATGATGCAGGAAAACAGCGAGATGGAACAGAGCAAAGTGCTCAAGCTTACGGAATTCGTTACAGCAAACGAGCTTGCAAGCATGATGAACATCTCTGTAACTCAGGTTATTGCAACCTGTATGAGTGTCGGCATAATGGTGTCTATCAACCAGCGTCTCGATGCAGAGACCATCAACCTTGTAGCCGAGGAATTCGGATTCTCAACAGAATATGTAAGTGCTGAAGTATCTACAGCCATTGCAGAAGAGACAGATGCCGAGGAGAATCTCGTACCCCGCGCACCCATCATCACTGTCATGGGCCACGTAGACCACGGAAAGACCTCATTGCTCGACTACATCCGTAAGTCAAACGTAATTGCAGGTGAAGCCGGAGGTATTACACAGCACATCGGTGCTTACAATGTGAAGATGGAGAACGGCAAGCGTATCACATTCCTTGACACCCCCGGCCACGAAGCCTTTACAGCCATGCGTGCCCGTGGAGCCAAGATTACCGACATTGCCATCATCATCATCGCTGCCGACGACAATGTGATGCCCCAGACAAAGGAGGCCATCAACCACGCAATGGCAGCAGGTGTACCTATTGTGTTTGCAATCAACAAGGTGGACAAGCCCAGCGCCGATCCCAACCGCATCAAGGAAGAACTTGCAAACATGAACCTCCTCGTAGAGGATTGGGGTGGAAAATACCAGTCTCAGGACATTTCTGCAAAGAAAGGTATGGGAGTATCAGAACTTATGGAGAAGGTGCTTCTCGAAGCAGAGCTTCTCGAACTCAAGGCCAACCCTGAGCGTAAGGCTGTAGGTTCGGTAATCGAGTCTACTCTTGACAAGGGACGCGGATATGTAGCTACAGTGCTTGTACAGAACGGTACACTCAACGTGGGCGACATTGTGGTTGCAGGTACACAGTGGGGTAAGGTGAAAGCTATCTTCAACGAGCGTAACCAGCGCATCAAACAGGTACGCCCCGCAGAGCCCGCTCTTATCCTCGGACTCAACGGTGCACCCGCGGCAGGCGATACATTCAATATCGTGGAGAGCGAGCGCGAAGCACGTGAAATTACCGGCAAGCGCGAGCAGTTGCAGCGCGAGCAGGGACTCCGTACACAGAAGATGCTTACCCTCGACGAGGTGGGACGCCGCATAGCACTCGGAAACTTCCAGACACTGAACATCATCGTCAAGGGCGACGTGGACGGTTCAATCGAGGCACTCAGCGACTCACTTATCAAACTCTCTACAGAGTCAATACAGGTGAACGTAATCCACAAGGCTGTCGGACAGATTTCAGAGTCAGACGTGAGCCTTGCAGCTGCATCGGATGCCATCATCGTAGGTTTCCAGGTGCGTCCTTCGGTAACAGCCCGCAAGCTCGCCGAGCAGGATGGTGTCGACATACGCCTCTACTCTATCATCTACGATGCAATCGAAGAGGTAAAGGCAGCTATGGAGGGTATGCTTGCCCCCGTACTCAAAGAGGAGGTTACAGCAACTATCGAGGTACGCGAAACATTCCACATCAGCAAGGTGGGAACAGTTGCCGGTTGTCTTGTACGCGAAGGAAAGGTGAAACGCACCGACCGTGCACGCCTCATCCGCGACGGTATTGTGATATTCACCGGAGGACTTGCAGCCCTCAAGCGCTTCAAGGATGATGTAAAGGAGGTCAACGTAAACTACGAATGCGGTATCAGCCTTAACGGTAATGATGACATCAAAGTAGGAGACATCATAGAAACCTTCGTTGAAATAGAAGTTAAACAGAAACTATAAAGCATGAATACATTAGACTTAATCTTTTTGGTAGTGATACTGATTGGCTTTGCCATAGGTTGCTACAAAGGAATTGTCGAACAACTTACACTTGGAGCAGGAATCGTAATAGGCCTGCTCCAAGCTATATTGTTCTACACTGTCCTCGGCGAGCAGTTGCATGAGTGGACCGGATGGGACTTATGGATATGTTGCATATTGGGATTTGTGGCCATATTTGCGCTTATAGTAGCAATATTCAATGTGTTGGCATCGGTGATACGATGGCTGTTCAAACTTGCCCTTCTGGGCACAGTCGACCGCATACTTGGCGGATTGCTCACAGCATTGATAACTGTTTTCCTGTTTGTAGGTGCAGTATCACTCATTAGCAGTTTGGATGAAGAGAATGGATTGTTCGGCAGAACACAACAGGAGAATTCTACGTTATATAAACCGATGCGCAGATTCTCTATATCATTTCTCAATGAGGTGAAAAAAGAAATAAATGAAAAAAAGTAACAATATATTCAAGAAAATTGTCGATAAGGCCTATGAATATGGTTTTGTCAGCAATGTAAATACCGAAATAATAGAAAAGGGACTCAACGAAGATGTCATAAGGCTCATTTCTGCAAAGAAGAAAGAGCCCGAATGGTTGCTTGAGTTCCGCCTGCAGGCATACAGATATTGGCTTACATTGGAGATGCCCGATTGGGCACACCTCAACGTGCCACCTATCGACTATCAGGCAATATCGTACTATGCCGACCCGCTGAAAAAGAAAAAGAGCAACGAGAACAAGGAGATAGACCCTGAACTTATGAAGACATTCGATAAGCTGGGTATTCCCCTCGAAGAGCGTCTCGCGCTGAGCAATACTGCTGTCGATGCAGTCTTCGATTCAGTATCGGTGAAGACAACCTTCAAGGAGGAGTTGCGCGAAAAAGGCATTATCTTCTGCTCAATGGGAGAGGCTGTACAGGAGTACCCCGACCTTGTGCGCAAATACCTCGGTACTGTAGTCAATTACCGCGACAATTTCTTTGCAGCCCTTAACTCTGCTGTCTTCAGTGACGGCTCATTCGTGTATATTCCGCAGGGCGTAAGATGTCCTATGGAATTGTCGACATACTTCCGTATTAACGCAGCACAGACAGGACAGTTCGAACGCACGCTTATTGTAGCCGATGACGACAGCTACGTATCGTACCTCGAAGGATGTACCGCACCTATGCGCGACGAGAACCAGTTGCATGCTGCCATCGTGGAGATAATCGTATGCAACAATGCAGAAGTAAAATACAGCACCGTACAGAACTGGTACCCCGGCGATTCTGAAGGACGCGGCGGTATATACAACTTCGTAACCAAGCGCGGAGAGTGTCGCGGCAACAACAGCAAACTCTCGTGGACACAGGTTGAAACAGGTTCGGCCATCACATGGAAATACCCCAGTTGTGTGCTTCGAGGCGACAATTCACAAGGTGAATTCTACTCGGTGGCAGTTACCAATAATCATCAGCAGGCCGACACCGGTACAAAGATGATACATCTGGGCAAGAACTGCCGCAGTACCATCATCAGCAAGGGAATCTCAGCCGGCAAGAGTCAGAACTCATACCGCGGTCTTGTGCGTGTGGCCAAAAATGCGGATAATGCCCGCAACTACAGCCAGTGCGACTCATTGCTTCTTGGCAGCAAATGCGGCGCACACACATTCCCCTACATGGACATACACAACGACAGCGCCATAGTGGAACACGAAGCGACAACATCAAAAATATCAGAAGATCAACTCTTCTACTGCAACCAGCGAGGCATCGACACCGAAGAGGCCATAGGACTCATTGTCAACGGATACGCCAAAGAGGTGCTCAATAAACTTCCTATGGAATTTGCCATTGAAGCACAGAAACTGTTGAGTGTATCACTCGAAGGTGCTGTAGGATAATAAACTTCTAAATATTAAAGCGAATGGACAATCTGATAGAAATAAAGAACCTTCATGCAAGCATCGAAGGCAAAGAAATACTCAAAGGAATCAACCTCACCGTAAAGCCCGGTGAAGTGCACGCAATAATGGGACCCAACGGTTCGGGCAAGAGCACACTCAGCAATGTGCTTGTTGGCCACCCCGCCTACACCGTAACCGAAGGCGAAATAATCTACAAAGGCAAGGATCTTCTATCACTCTCGGCAGAGGATCGCAGCCACGAGGGAATATTCCTCTCGTTCCAATATCCCGTAGAGATTTCGGGCGTAAGCATGACGAATTTCATGCGTGCAGCCATCAATGCGCAGCGCAAATATAAGGGCGAGGCACCCCTCAGCGCAGGAGATTTCCTCAAGCTTATGCGCGAGAAACGCGCACTTGTCAACCTCGACAGCAAGCTCGCCAACCGCTCTGTTAACGAAGGCTTCAGCGGCGGTGAGAAAAAGCGCAACGAAATATTCCAGATGGCAATGCTTGAACCCAACCTCAGCATCCTCGACGAGACCGACTCGGGACTCGACATCGATGCACTGCGCATAGTGGCAGAGGGAGTGAACAAATTGAAACGTCCCGATACATCAACCCTCGTAATAACCCACTATCAGCGACTGCTCGACTACATCAAGCCCGACATTGTGCATGTACTCTACAACGGCCGTATAGTAAAGACTGCAGGCCCCGAACTTGCACTCGAACTTGAAGAAAGAGGATACGATTGGATTAAAAACGAAAACCCCTCCTGATGAGCAACGAAAAAGAATACATAGAACTCTTCGAACAGAACCGGACGTTGGTAGAGAGTAACTGCTCGGCATTACTGAACGGTGCCCGCAGTACAGCCTTTGAATCGTTCAAGGTTGCAGGCTTCCCCACCCCTAAAGAAGAGAAATACAGATACACCGATGTGCGTCCCATCTTCGCCGAGAACTACGGAATGAACCTCGGCAGAGTTGCTGCGCCCATCAATCCCAAAGAATACTTTTCGTGCGATGTCCCCAATCTGCACACCCTGCAGGAGTATATCGTAAACGATACATATTACAATAATACAGAGAAGGATGGCCTGCCCGAAGGAGCAATCCTCGGCAGCCTGAACACTATAGCTGCGCAGCACCCTGAAATACTCGCGCCATACTACAATGCGCTTGCTTCGAAAGGTGATGGAGTAACACACTTCAACACCACCTTTGTGCAGGACGGCATAGTGCTCTACATTCCCAGGAACAAAAAGGCAGAGACAACAGTGCAGCTGATGAATCTTCTTCGCACAAATGTGGAGATGCTCTTCAACCGTCGCCTGCTCATAATCCTCGAGGATGGCGCCGAAGCCTCAATGCTTATCTGCGACCATGCCGTGGAGAAGATAAAGACACTGTCGGTTCAGGTTGCAGAAGTATTCCTCGGATGCAATGCCAGTTTCGACCTCTACGAACTTGAAGAGACACAGGCCGAGAACCGTCGCATCAACCAGTTGTTCGTGCGTCAGCAGGCAGGCAGCCGCTTCAACCACACCAATATAACCCTCACCAATGGAGTTACACGCAACAGTGCCCATGTATCACTCGAGGGCGAAGGCGCAGAGGTCAATATGTACGGACTCGCAATTTCCGACAAGCAACAGCAGATAGAAAACAATACCCTTGTCGACCACTTAGTAGGACACTGCACCAGCAACGAACTCTACAAATATGTTCTCGACGATAGTGCAAAAGGTGTATTCGCAGGCAAAATGCTCATCCGTAAGGATGCACAGCAGACTGTTTCGCATCAGACCAACCGCAACCTCTGCCTGACAAAGAGCGCACACATATACACCCAGCCACAGCTCGAAATATATGCCGACGATGTAAAGTGCAGCCACGGCTCCACCGTAGGTCAGCTCGACGAGAATGCACTCTTCTACATGCAGCAAAGAGGTATTCCCAAAGAAGAAGCACGCCATCTGCTGATGTTCGCATTTGCAGGCGAAGTAATCGATGCAATAAAGATAGACGCACTCAGAGAGAGACTGCATATATTGGTAGAAAAACGCTTCCGCGGCGAACTCAACCGCTGCAAAGGATGCTCTTTGTGTAAATAATAAACAATGTACGACGTAAACGAAATAAGAAAAGAGTTTCCCATACTCAAGCAAAGCGTGTATGGGAAACCGCTTATATACCTCGACAACGCGGCAACCACCCAAAAGCCGCGTTGCGTTATCGATGCAATAACAGAGGCCTACACCAATGTAAATGCCAATGTGCACCGCGGTGTGCACTTCCTGTCGCAGAAAGCCACCGAGCAGTACGAAGAGGCACGCGCCACAGTGCGCCGCTTCATCAATGCCCGTCATGCACACGAGGTAATCTTCACCCGTGGCACCACAGAGAGCATAAACCTTGTGGCAAGTTCATTCGGCGAGACATTCCTCACAGCAGGTGACGAAGTGATAATCTCCACAATGGAACACCACAGCAACATAGTGCCGTGGCAGTTGCTCGCCGAGCGCAAAGGAATAAAGCTGCGTGTCATTCCCCTCACAGCCGATGCCCGTCTCGACAAAGAGGCCTACACTGCCCTCTTCAACGAAAAAACCCGTCTTGTGAGTATCACCCACACATCGAACGTAATGGGTGTGACCAATCCTGTAAAAGAGTACATAGACATTGCACACAGCCACAATGTACCCATACTCATAGACGGAGCACAGAGCGTCCCCCACAAGAGAGTGGATGTGCAGGAACTGGATGCAGACTTCCTTGTCTTCAGCGGACACAAGATATATGGCCCCACCGGTATTGGAGTGCTCTATGGCAAGGAGGAACTTCTGAACAGGATGCAACCCTATCAGGGAGGCGGAGAAATGATACAGACCGTACGCTTCGAAAAGACCACCTTCAACGAACTTCCCTATAAGTTCGAAGCCGGTACTCCTGACTATGTTGGTGCAATAGCTCTTGCAAAGGCACTCGATTATGTTACATCAATCGGAGTGGAAAAAATAGCAGCACACGAGCAGCAGCTCACGCTCTACACACTCGAACAGTTGCGAGAGATACCCGCAATGCGCATATTCGGTAACCCCGACGGTGCTGCAATATCTTTCCTTGTCGGAGATATACACCCCGCCGATCTCGGTACCCTCCTCGACCGCTTGGGTATAGCCATCCGCACAGGTCACCACTGCGCCCAACCGCTCATAGACCACTTCGGCATCCCCGGAACCGTGCGTGCATCGTTTGCAATGTATAACACGCAGGAGGAAGCAGACATACTGATTGCCGGCATCAAGCGTGTGATAAAAATGTTCGGATAAAATAGTTGACAGAAATGCTGAAGCCTTATCTCAATCCAGACAAAATAGAGGCAGGATGCGACGAAGCAGGCCGCGGATGCCTCGCAGGGCCGGTATTCGCCGCTGCGGTGATACTGCCAGAGGGTTTCAGCAACGAACTGCTCAACGACTCTAAGAAACTCACTGAAGCGCAGCGCTACAAGCTGCGCGAAGTGATTGAGCGCGAAGCGGCGGCATGGGCAGTAGGCATTGTAACGGCTGAGGAAATTGATGAAATAAACATCCTGCGAGCCTCCATTCTCGCCATGAAACGCGCTGTAGAGCAGTTGAAAATAACCCCCGAACATCTTCTCATAGACGGCAACCGCTTTACCCCGTACAAGAATATTCCCTACACCACAGTTGTCAAGGGCGATGCAACATATATGAGCATAGCGGCAGCCTCAATCCTCGCAAAAACCTACCGCGACGACTATATGCAGAAAATAGCCGAAGAGTATCCGGCATACGACTGGAAGAACAACAAAGGCTACCCTACTGCCAAGCATCGTGCCGCAATAAAAGCCCACGGCGCTACTCCTCACCACCGCATGACATTTAATCTCACCGGCGAAACACAACAATTGGCACTGCAATTCGACGAATAAAATTCAAAACAGCTTCTTAATAACGCCATGAAAGAGATAGAATTGTGGATGCTCGCACCATTTGCCATGATGCTGTCAGGAATAGCATTTCTTCCGTTGCTCTTGCCACGGATGTGGGAAAAGAATATCGTTAAGATAATATTTGCAAACATACTTGCACTCCCCACAATATCCCTACTTGCAAACATCGGATACGGCAGCGAAATAAAGCACCAGATGCTGTTCGACTACCTACCCTTCATCATCCTTATAGGAGCATTGTATATTGTGACGGGAGGTATAAACATAAAGCTCAGTTTTGCTCCCACTCCGCGCAACAACACCGCAATATTGTTCATAGGATACCTCCTTGCATCAATCATGGGAACAACGGGTGCAGCGCTGTTGCTTGTGCGCCCGCTGCTCAGTATGAACAAGAAGCGCGTACATAAGGCACACCTTATGCTCTTCCTCATAGCGCTTGTAGCAAACTGCGGAGGATTGCTCACACCGCTTGGCGATCCACCACTCTTCATGCTCTTCCTTAGAGGCGTACCCTTCGGTTGGTTTCTCACCCTCTTCCCTGTATGGGGCACCATAGGAGCAATACTGCTTGCATTATACTATCTTGCAGACACTTACTATTATCGTAAAGAAGAGAAAGTGAATGTCGCTACCGAGGCAAATTCAGTAACTTGCAGAGGAACGCAGAATTTCATATATCTTGTTGCCATTGTTCTTGCTGTGGCATTCATAAACACAGAGCACATTCCGCTTATGCAGGAGAACGGTGCACCATTGTATATAATGTTCCTAAGAGAAATTGTGCTTATAATAATCGCCTTGCTTTCGTGGTTCACCACAAGCAGCACGACACGCAAGGAGAACAGCTACTCATGGAGTTCATTCAACGAAATTGCGATACTTTTTTTCGGCATATTCGTAACCATGACACCCGCCCTCATATATCTCAGAAGCCATGCCTCTGAGATTGGACTCGCATCAGAAAGTGGTTTTTACTATGCTACAGGGTTGTTAAGTTCATTCCTCGACAATACCCAGACAGCTATCACGCTCTACACCCTCGCTATGGAGAGCAATGTCTCAGGAGTCGGTGTGATGGTAGCAGGAATCCCCGAATCCTATCTTGCGGCAATCTCATTGGGCGCAGTGCTTTTTGGCAGTATGACCTACATAGGCAATGGTCCTAATTTCATGATAAAGTCCATAGCCGAGGAGGACGGAGTGAAGATGCCGGGATTCTTCGGTTATATCTTGCAGTTTGCATTGCCGGTGCTCTTGCCGCTGTTTATTATTATTCAATTGCTGTTTGTGAGTTAGCGTCTATAAGGTTCTTAAAACTATTAAAGACTTTAAGGAGGAGCATAGCTCAGCTACACTATAGATTTATGACCGGCTGCGATACAGCAGATTCCATATCAGTTTTCATATTGGTGTATGTTCCGGTAATATCGCATAATCATTTTGTTTATTTCTTTCCTTTACCCCTCCTTTCTACTTTAAATCCTTTAAACATAGTTCATTTGAAGTCATTTATTTGAGTATCCAACAAATCCAAAAATCGGGGATTAAACAGGCTATTTAGATGTTTTTACCTTCTTTATCTACTCTTGTCTGGTAACATGTTATCGTAATACGTTTTCAAATTCTCTGTAATATACTTCCAGACATCCTTGAATTCCAGTTCTTCCTTCCACTTGATTCTTTTGAGGAAGCCTTTCCAATAGGAATTTCTACGGTCGTCCTTGGCAAATTCATCACGAAATAGCAGATGGTCTTCCTCCAATTGGGTATTACGATTAGCGAAAGTGGCATCAATGGCTTGTTTCAACACGTCCCAGTCCAATTGATGGAACTTCAGGATACGATACACATCGAAGTAATCCTTCATGCGGCTATTGTCTGTAGCTAATGTAATCATGGCTTCAAACTTCTCTGCCACGACAGTCTCCAACGAATAGGCATAAATGGAGGGGACGGGCAATCCTTGTATCAGAATGGGATAGTCGAGGTTCTGTGGAGCTGGAGTAATGACTATATTCTTCATAAAACTATTTCAAGATATTTATGTAATACAGTTTCTATCCTCAGTGCCTTTGCATAATCGGATAGGCGGCTGAGATTGACACCCTTACGACCCAAATAATTCTTAAGTATCTCCGAACATACATCAATACCTATCTTGTTCCTGTATTTGATGGCATCGCATACACAGCGTTCAATATCGAATATTTCAACTTGATATCCGGCTATTTCATCTTTTGTCCGACCGATATTCAGTTGGTCTTCATTCTGATGATATAGTTTGATGGGCGGATAGTCGGGAAGAACGATACGTCTTCCGCGACGTACTGCAAGGCAAATCTCCTGCGGTATCTGTGTAGTTAGGTTGTAATGCGACCAAGCTGAGAATGTGCAAAGCACTCCGTCAGGTACTATCTTTCCCATGTCATACATGGTGTTGAGTAGAGCATCCTGCAAGGCATATACACCTCTGCGCACACGGACAATGTTGCCATTGTCAAGTTCTGCAAGCAGACGGTGGTATTGCGCACTTGTCAGTTCGCCTTTACTAATGAATCCTCCATGGGATTTGATGATTGATTCTATGTCCTGATATTGTTTCATAACAGCGCAAAAGTACTACAAATATTTCTAATTGTAGTATTTTCGTGCTATTTAATTTGAATCAGTAGGTCATTTTTTTTACATTTTATTAATGGTAATGCTATTTCAGCAATTGTTTTCCTCTTAAATAATCATTCAAGTCCTTATAACCCTCATAACGGCATGACTCATTCATAGTATTAGTAGAATGGTTGAGACCAAAGTCAACCTCATTCATTGTTGCACCACATTCATTTTGGGCAATTGTGGCCCAACTATGCCGAAACGCATATAACGATACTTTATAATTCGGATCAACTTTTTCCTAAATCTTTTTAGAAGCTGTTTGTTATATTAGAGTTCAAGCGGCTTTTACACAGAACATCGCTTCAAAATCCGTGAATAGACGTATCTTAGAGTTAAATCCACTGTACGTTTATCCAAGAGGGAGAGTATATCCTATTTCCCTTATATCGAACTCGTCGCGTTAAATAAGGACAAAAAAAGAGCCTCACTCAAATGAGTGAAGCCCTTTTTGTAGATTATCAATAATATTATTTCAGCATATTGATTACTCCTCAACAGCAGCCTGAGCAGCAGCCAAACGTGCGATAGGCACGCGGAAGGGTGAACAAGATACATAGTTAAGACCAACCTTGTGGCAGAACTTAACTGATGAGGGCTCACCACCGTGCTCACCGCAGATACCGCACTTGAGGGCGGGACGTACGGCGCGACCACGCTCAACAGCCATCTCAACAAGCTGACCTACACCGTTCTGGTCGAGTACCTGGAAGGGGTCTACCTTCAAAATCTTCTTCTCCAAGTATACAGGGAGGAAGCTTGCGATGTCGTCGCGTGAGTAACCGAATGTCATCTGTGTCAAGTCGTTTGTACCGAATGAGAAGTACTCGGCGCGGCTTGCGATGCGGTTAGCTGTAAGAGCAGCACGAGGAATCTCAATCATTGTACCAACCTGGAAGTCAACACTTACACCTTCCTCAGCGAAGATAGCGGCAGCAGTTTCGCGGATAACCTTCTCCTGTGCCTCGAACTCGTAGAGGATACCTGTGAGGGGAACCATGATTTCGGGGATGGGGTTGTAACCCTCCTTCTTCAACTGTACAGCAGCACCGATGATAGCGCGTGTCTGCATCTCTGTGATTTCGGGATAGGTGTTACCCAAACGGCAACCGCGGTGACCGAGCATGGGGTTGGCCTCGCAGAGGCTCTCAACACGCTGCTTGATGTACTCTACAGTTACGCCCATAGCCTCAGCCATCTCTTCCTGTCCCTTATTATCGTGGGGAACGAACTCGTGCAAGGGGGGATCGAGGAGACGTACGTTAACGGGACAGCCGTCCATTGCCTTGAAGATACCATAGAAGTCAGCCTTCTGGTAGGGCAACAGCTTAGCAAGAGCTGCCTTGCGGCCTTCAGCATCCTTTGAAAGGATCATCTCGCGCATAGCAACAATCTTCTCAGCCTCGAAGAACATGTGCTCTGTACGGCAGAGACCGATACCTACTGCACCGAAGTCGCGTGCAACCTGTGCATCGTGGGGAGTATCAGCGTTGGTACGTACAACGAGTTTTGTATATTTGTCGCAGAGAGCCATCAACTCAGCGAAGTCGCCTGAAAGCTCAGCTGCCTTTGTCTCAACCTGACCGTTGTAGATTTCACCTGTTGTACCGTTCAATGAGATGTAGTCACCCTCCTTCAATACAACACCGTCAACCTCAACTGTGCGGTTCTTGTAGTCGATATTCAATGCACCTGCACCTGATACGCAGCACTTACCCATACCACGGGCAACAACGGCAGCGTGTGAAGTCATACCGCCACGTGCAGTGAGGATACCCTGAGCAACTGCCATACCTGCGAGGTCCTCGGGAGAGGTCTCGATACGAACCATGATAACCTTCTTGCCATCCTCAGCCCACTTGGCTGCATCGTCGGCGAAGAATACAATCTGACCTGTTGCTGCACCGGGAGATGCGGGAAGACCACGTGTCAATACCTTGGCGCTACTGAGGGCAGCCTTGTCGAATACGGGGTGGAGAAGCTCATCGAGCTTGTTGGGCTCGCAACGCTGGATAGCTGTCTTCTCGTCGATGAGACCTTCGTGGAGGAGATCCATAGCGATCTTAACCATAGCTGAACCTGTACGCTTACCGTTACGTGTCTGGAGGAACCAGAGTTTGCCTTCCTGTACGGTGAACTCCATATCCTGCATATCGCGGTAATGGTTCTCAAGCTTAGTCTGGAGAGCGTCGAGTTCTTTGTAGATTTCGGGCATTGCCTCTTCCATTGAAGGATATTTGGCCAAGCGCTCTTCTTCGCTGATGTTGGCGCGCTCTGCCCAACGCTGTGAACCGATCTTTGTGATCTGCTGAGGTGTGCGGATACCTGCTACCACGTCCTCACCCTGAGCGTTGATAAGGTACTCACCGTTGAAGAGGTTTTCACCGTTACCTGCGTCACGAGAGAAGCATACACCTGTAGCTGATGTGTCGCCCATGTTACCGAATACCATTGCCTGTACGTTTACGGCTGTACCCCACTCTGCGGGGATACCTTCCATCTTACGGTAGAGGATGGCACGCTCGTTCATCCAGCTGTCGAATACAGCGCAGATAGCACCCCAAAGTTGCTCGTAAGCGTCTGTGGGGAAGTCCTTACCGGTCTGCTCCTTAACAGCAGCCTTGAACTTCTTGACGAGCTCCTTCAAGTCCTCAACCTCAAGCTCATTGTCGAGCTTAACGCCCTTAGCCTCCTTCACCTCTTCGATGATAGCCTCGAACGGATCGATGTCTTCTTTGTTTACAGGCTTCATACCCAATACTACGTCACCGTACATCTGTACGAAACGGCGGTATGAGTCCCAAGCAAAGCGTGCGTTGCCGGTCTTGCGTACCATACCCTCAACTACATCGTCGTTCAAACCGAGGTTGAGGATTGTATCCATCATACCGGGCATTGAAGCGCGAGCACCTGAACGTACTGAAACCAACAAGGGGTTCTCAATGTCACCGAACTTTGAGTTCATCAAAGTCTCAACGTGTGCAACTGCTGCGTGAACGTCGTCTTTCAACAACTCAACAACTTCAGCTTTGCCCAAACGATAGTAATCGTTGCAAGTGTCTGTAGTAATGGTGAAACCGGGAGGAACGGGTACACCAATCAGGTTCATTTCAGCCAGATTGGCACCTTTACCACCGAGCAGATTCCTCATGTCTGCTTTACCTTCGGCTTTACCGTTACCGAAAAGATAGACTCTTTTGTCAGTCATAAATCTTAAAGTTTGATAGTTATGTGATTGATAATAAAAATTTTATAGCATTATATACCATAAGTAACCAGCATCTTGCTGTGTACAAGATGCCTATACTTTGCAAATTTACAAAAAAAATAATTATTGTGAAAGCATCAGCGCTAAAAAAATAATCAGCATAAAGTTCAAGCGTAAATATTGTGCGTATTTCGCAAAATAGATGTAATTTTGTAAGACTATACCAGTATCAATACTAAGTAAACAATGGCAAGAAAGAAAAAGGAGTATCCTATACTTGAACAGATAAAGATAACCGGAGTGGCAGCAGAGGGTAAGGCCCTTGCGCGTGTGGATGAACTTGTGGTGTTTGTCCCTTATGTTGTACCCGGTGATGTTGTAGACTTGAAAATCCGTCGCAAAAAGCATAGTTACGCCGAGGCTGAAGCTGTAAAATTCCACGAATATTCTTCGGAGCGTGCAGTACCTTTCTGCAAGCACTACGGTGTGTGCGGTGGCTGCAAATGGCAGTGTCTGTCGTATGACAACCAGTTGAAATACAAGCAGCAACAGGTGTTTGATGCTCTCAGACGCATAGGCAAGGTGGAGCTGCCCGAAATTTCACCGATTCTCGGTTCTGAAAAAACCGAATGTTACAGAAACAAACTCGAATTCACATTCAGCAACAAGCGTTGGCTTACACGCGAAGAGGTTGAGAAGGATGTGCAGTACGACAATATGAGCGCTCTCGGATTCCACATCCCCGATGCATTCGACAAGGTGCTCGACATTGAGGAGTGCCACTTGATGGAGCCGCTCAACAACAAGATACGCAACGGCATACGTGAGTTTGCCATCAGCGAGGGTATTCCTTTCTACAATCTGCGTTCGCATACAGGTGTACTGCGTAACATAATGATACGCACCTCCACCACAGGTGAAGTGATGTTGCTTTTGCAGGCAAGGGTCGAGAGTGATGCCGACAACAGCCAACTGATGAAGGTGTTGCAATTCTGTTCGGAGGCTTTCCCCGAAGTTACATCTTTGCTCTATGTGGTAAACAACAAGTGTAACGACACCTTCGGCGACCTTGAGGTGCATACTTTCAAAGGAACCGACTTCATCTATGAAGAGATGGAGGGGTTGAAGTTCAAGGTGGGCCCCAAGTCGTTCTATCAGACAAACAGCGAACAGGCATATAATTTATATAAGGTGGCACGCGAATTTGCGGCTCTCACAGGAGGCGAAACTGTATATGACCTTTACACCGGTACCGGTACAATTGCCAATTTCGTAGCCCGCCATTGTAAAAATGTGGTAGGTATCGAGTATGTGCCCGAAGCCATAGAGGATGCAAAAATCAACGCGGAGTTGAACGGCCACACTAATATGCTCTTCTATGCAGGAGATATGAAGGATGTGTTGACACGCGACTTTATTGACGCGCACGGCCGCCCCGATGTGATAATCACCGATCCTCCCCGCGCAGGAATGCACACCGATGTTATCGACACAATACTATTCGCTGCCCCCGAAAGAATCGTTTATGTAAGCTGTAATCCTGCAACTCAGGCACGCGACCTTGCGCTGCTCGACTGCGACTATAAGGTGGCAGCCGTACAGCCGGTGGATATGTTCCCCCATACCCACCATGTAGAGAATGTAGTATTGCTTGTAAAAAGAGAAAAAACAGAAACAGTATGAAAAGAGGAGACAAGAAAAGCCAACTGACATTCACAGTTAAAGAGACAACAGAGCTGTTACCCTTCTTGATGAACGCCATGCACGGCATAAGCCGTAACCGCGCAAAAGCTTTGCTCGTAAACCGCCTGGTACTCGTTGACAACATAATAACCACAAATGCACTCACCAGCCTGCATCCCGGACAGACTGTACAACTCGACCGTTCGAAGCAGAAGATGGCCTTCCACAGCAACGACCTCGGAGTTGTGTATGAAGACCCTTATCTGCTTGTGATTGACAAGCGTGCGGGACTGCTCTCCATGAGCAACAACACCCGCCAGCAGACTGTGCAGAATGTGCTGAATAATTACCTTGAAAAAGGAGGTTCGCGTTGTACCTCGCATCTTGTGCACCGCCTCGACCGCGATACATCGGGACTGATGATATACGCTAAAGACACAAAGACACAGCGCACTCTCATCGAAGAGTGGCAGCAACTGGTTACCGACCGACGCTATGTGGCACTTGTAAGCGGAGAGATGCAGCAGAACAAGGGTACGATACGCTCATGGCTCACCGAGGACAAACGCTTCATTACACACTCAAGTCCTGTAGACAACGGCGGCAAATATGCGGTAACACACTACAACGTACTGCGCAAAGGAAACGGATATACCCTTGTGGAGCTTGAGCTTGAAACAGGTCGCAAGAATCAGATTCGCGTACATCTGTCCGACATGGGACACCCTATAGTTGGCGACATAAAGTATGGCAGCAACGATGAGAGTCTGCGCCGTTTGGGATTGCATGCATACATATTGGCATTCCGTCACCCTGTAAACGGCAAATATCTACGTTTTGAAACCCCTGTACCCGACTCTTTTGAAAAAGCATTGAAAGAGGCATAAACCAACAATGATGATGAAGCACAAGATAACGACACTTTTCTTTACAATACTGTTTGCTGCAAGCACTGTTTTTGCGAGCGAGAATGACGGGAAGAATGGCGGTGTAACCGAAAATTTAGAATTCGGATTGAGTAAAACGACATATACACCTGCCACAGTACCCTCGTCTGATGCGACAGGGGCACCTTACAATTCGCTTAATGTGGAGATAGGATTGAGCAAATTGCGCATCTTCGGATACGCACAGTCTACCTATTATTATAATAGAATAGACGGTGTGGACAAGAATGCCCTCGATGTTCAGCGCATAATCCTTATGGCCGATGCTCAGATTAGCCCTTCGCTGAGTTTCTTTCTGATGTACGATGCAGTAAAATCGGAACTTCACGAATATTATGCACAGTATCAGTTTGCACCGTGGGCAAAACTGCGTGTAGGACAATACAAGCAGCCTTTCACGCTTGAAAGCATCCTCTCGCCCACCTATCTGAGCACAATACAGTTCGATCCGTCGATACTCTACCTTGCCGGTATTGCAAGCGATCCGCTTATAGGTAACCATGTAGCCCGCGATGCGGGAGTGATGTTCACCGGAGATTTTCTCAGCAACGGCGAACGTCATCTATTCAACTACAGCATCGGAGTGTTCAACGGTCCCGGAATGAACCAAAAAGAGAACAACAACCAAAAGGATGTTTCGGGTATGTTGCAGTACAAACCTACAAAAAACCTGTTGCTCGAAGCCTCATTCCTTGCGGGTACCGGGCATGCTCTTGTCCCCTCACCCTACGGCGCGTTTCCTCAGGGATACAACTATGCGCGCCACCGTTGGAATGTCGGTCTCGAAGCCAAATTCAGCCCCATCTATCTGCGCGCCGAATATCTACAGGGTTACGATGGAGGAATACACTCGCGCGGAGGATACATCAATCTGCTTTGCAATGTATTCAAGGATTGCGACCTTATATTCAATTGGGACAATCTCGACAAAAATACCCATACAAGTCGTGCCGAGCAGGCTGCGCTCTACAATGCGAACCGCTTTGTAACTCGCATAAACACCTATACGACAGGCTTGCAATGGTGGTTTCACAAGCGTTGCCGCCTTCAAGGGCAATTCATATACGGCGACCCGCGCGTTGGTAAGGCGACAAGAGAATTTATTACACAGTTGCAATTAGTATTCTAATTTATGAAAAAGATATCTGTAATATTATCAATAGTATTCATGGTGTTGTTCGCATCGTGTGGCGAAACACTGCCCGTGCAAACCTCGTCGCAGGAGGCGGAAGGTCTTATAGCGGTAACCTTCAACGACACCACTACCCTGCACTTCCGTATTACTACCGACGGCGAGGCGCAACTCACATGGGATGCAACAGATGGGAAAAATTACAACACCCCCACCCGCTACCGGCATAAAGGGAAATTGGTTCTTCCGGCAGAAATATCACATGGCGGAAAGAATTATAAAGTAACTTCCATTGACAAAAATGCCCTCTTCCAGCAACGCTCCCTCGAAGCTCTTTATATCCCCGACGGTATCAAGCATATAGGTGTAAAGGCGCTCTCCGGTTGCGACAAACTGAAAAGCCTTCGCCTGCCTGCCACATTGGAGACTTTGGGCGAAGAGGCAATATCCCGTTGCAAACAGCTCAAATCGCTGACAATTCCCGAAAGCATAAGAGAGATAGGCAAATATGCGCTTCACGATTGCAAAATGTTGCGTAAGGTATCAATTCCTGTGAGCATTACAGAGTTGCCCGAAGGATTGTTTGACGGTTGTTATTCATTGGACGATGTTGAACTTCACGACAAAATAACGACAATCGGCATACGCACATTCAGCCGTTGTGAATCGCTCAAGGAAATCTCGCTTCCCGCCGGCGCAACCGACATAAGAGATGAAGCATTCTCCGATGCGCGTTCACTGAGGAAAATCAATCTCCCCGACAGCTTGAAGTATATTCCCGAATCGTGCTTCCACGGTTGTATGGCACTGAAAAATATTGACCTGAAAAATGTGGAGACAATATCACACCACGCCTTCGCTCATTGCAACCTGCTTGCCGAACTTAAACTGCCCGAAACGCTTACGGCAATAGGTAATGGAGCATTTTCGGGCTGCGCAAGCCTTACTGAGGTAACAATCCCTGTTTCGGTAAAGGTAATTGCTAACCACGCCTTTGCGCACTGCGATAAACTTCAAGATATCAACCTGCTTCGCACAAAGCCTATAGAGATAGAGAGTGAACATGCCCTTCCCGGTGAACCTTGCCGCATAAATATCCCAAAAGGCAGCATCGATTCCTATCAGTTTACTCCAAAATGGAAGAAATTCAACTACCGGGAAGTACGTTATTGATTCATATGAACCACAAAAAGGCGCTGTCATCTGAGGATGCAGTGTCTTTTTTACATTCCTATCAAAAAAAGAAACGACACATTGTGATAAATCATCACAAATTTATTAAATTTGCAGGATAAAACAATATTTCATAAAGAAACAAAGCACAATAACCATGATAGAGCAAATAGAAAAATTGCTTGAAGAAATCAAAATCATCACAGCAAACAATGCCGAAGAGCTTGAGGCCCTCCGTCTCAAATATCTGAGCAAGAAGGGTATCCTCAACACTCTTATGGCACAATTCCGCGAAGTACCCGCCGAGCAGAAAAGAGAATTCGGCGTAAAACTCAACGAGCTGAAAAACGCTACTCAGGAGAAAATCAACGCACTCAAAGAGAGCCTCGAAAGCAAAGAGGAGGAGCAATGCGAACTTGACCTCACACGCCCCGGCTATCCCGGCAAATTGGGTACACGCCATCCTCTTTCAATAGTAAAGAATGAAATAATCGACATATTCTCACGCTTGGGCTTCTCGATAGCCAACGGCGTAGAGGTGGAAGACGACTGGCATGTGTTCTCGGCAATGAACTTCGCCGAAGACCACCCTGCACGCGATATGCAGGACACATTCTTTGTGGAGGCACATCCCGACATCATCCTGCGTACACACACCAGTAGCGTGCAGAGCCGCGTGATGGAGACTACACAGCCCCCCATCCGCATCATCGCTCCCGGCCGTGTGTACCGCAACGAGGCAATCAGCTACCGCGCGCACTGCTTCTTCCACCAGCTCGAAGCGCTCTACATCGACAAGAATGTATCATTCACAGACCTTAAACAGGTGCTTCTGCTCTTTGCAAAGGAGATGTTCGGCAACGATACAAAGATACGTCTTCGCCCCTCATACTTCCCCTTCACCGAACCTTCGGCCGAGATGGACATCAGCTGTAATATCTGCGGCGGTAAAGGCTGTCCCTTCTGCAAGGGTACAGGATGGGTGGAAATCCTCGGATGCGGAATGGTAGACCCCAATGTGCTTGAGCTCTGCGGTATTGACAGCAAAGAGTATTCAGGCTACGCACTCGGAATGGGTATCGAGCGAATCACTAACCTCAAATATCAGGTAAAAGACCTCCGCCTCTTCAGTGAGAACGACATACGCTTCCTGAAGTTGTTTGAGAGCGCCAACTAAGATACCGGAAAATGAAGGTACAAGAGCTGTACGATAAAGTTCTTAGCTACTTTGCAGAAGCAATACCGGTAGCAGAGACGGAGCTCGACTACGAAAATCCGTTTCAACTGCTCATAGCAGTGATTCTCTCTGCGCAATGTACCGACAAACGTGTGAATATGGTAACTCCCGACCTGTTTGCCCGTTACGATACCCCCGAAGAACTTGCTGCTGCTCACCCCGAGGAGGTTTACAATTATATAAAAAGTATCTCTTACCCAAACAACAAGGCCAAGCACCTTGTGGGCATGGCGCAAAAACTTGTTGATGAATTCGGAGGCGAAGTACCCGACACACTCGAAGAGCTTGTCAAGCTTCCAGGTGTAGGACGCAAAACAGCCAATGTGATACAGGCCGTCGTCTACAACAAGTCGGCAATGGCAGTGGACACTCATGTTTACAGAGTAAGCCGGCGTATAGGATTGGTGCCAAAAAGTTGCACTACCCCGTACAGTGTAGAAAAACGCCTGATGCAATATATACCTGAGGGTATTATTCCTAAGGCACACCATTGGCTCATACTCCATGGCCGATATAAATGTAAAGCCCGAAACCCCGAATGTGCAACGTGCGGACTTACAGAAATATGCAAAGAGTATGCAGCACGAGAAAAAAAACAGAAAGAAAAAGCATTTGTTAAGAATCTGTTTTGAATTTATTTCGGAACTATTTGAGAGCTATTTTCGAGTAGATTTTCTTTCGCATTTTGCGGGGAATAGCGGGCTATTTCCAAAAAATAAGAAAGAAAAGATGCCGAAAATAGGTTCAAATAGACCGAAACAATTTTTCTTAGCTATGAAAAATAAATTTTATAATAAATTCAAAACAGATTCTAAATAAAAAGATTATATTTGCAGATGCATAACCTACAGAAAGTTACAACAAACAGATAAATTAACCAATTTCAAAATAACTGAACAATGATGACAATCGACAATTACAACTTTGCCGGCAAAAAGGCAATCGTTCGCGTAGACTTCAACGTACCTTTGAACGAAGAGGGTAAAATCACAGACGACACACGTATTCGTGGCGCACTCCCCACACTTAAGAAAGTATTGGCAGACGGTGGTGCACTTATCATCATGTCGCACATGGGTAAACCCAAAGGCAAGGTAAACGCAAAATATTCATTGAGCCAGATTGCTGAGGCTGTAGCAGAGAAACTCGGCGTTGCAGTACAGTTTGCACCCGACTGCGCTAAGGCAGCAGAGGCAGCAGCTGCTTTGAAGGCTGGCGAAGTTCTTCTTCTTGAGAACCTCCGTTTCTACCCCGAAGAGGAGGGTAAGCCCGTAGGTATCGACAAGGAGGATCCCGCATACAACGATGCAAAGAAGGCTATGAAAGAGTCTCAGAAGGAGTTTGCAAAGACATTGGCATCATACGCTGACTGCTACATCAACGACGCATTCGGTACAGCTCACCGTCGTCACGCTTCAACAGCAGTTGTAGCTGACTACTTCGACGCTGACAACAAGATGCTCGGTTACCTCATGGAGAAAGAGGTTCAGGCTGTTGACAACATCCTTAAGGATATCAAACGTCCCTTCACAGCTATCATGGGTGGTTCTAAGGTATCTACAAAGATCGGTATCATCGAGAACCTCATGGACAAGGTAGACAACCTCATCCTCTGCGGTGGTATGACATATACATTCGCTAAAGCACAGGGTGGCAAGATAGGTAACTCTATCGTTGAGGATGACAAACTCGATCTCGCAATCAGCATCATGGAGCAGGCTAAGGCAAAGGGTGTAAACCTCGTTCTTGCTACTGACTGTGTATGTGCTGATGCATTCTCTAACGATGCAAACACACAGGTTGTTTCCGTTAATGAGATTCCCGAAGGTTGGGAAGGTCTCGATGCAGGTCCCGACGCACAGAAGGCATTTGCTGCTGCAATCGAGGGTGCAAAGACAATCCTTTGGAACGGTCCCGCAGGTGTATTCGAGTTTGACAACTTTACAGCTGGTTCACGTGCTATTGCAGAGGCTATCGGTAAGGCAACAAGCGCAGGTGCTTTCTCACTCATCGGTGGTGGTGACTCTGTAGCATGCATCAACAAGTTCGGCATGGCTGAGCAGGTATCTTACATCTCTACAGGTGGTGGTGCTTTGCTTGAGGCTATCGAGGGTAAGGTTCTTCCCGGCGTAGCAGCTATCAAAGGCGAATAATCTACAGATATTCACATAAAACAAATTTGGGAGTGCACTTCAAAATGCACTCCCAATTATTTTTATGATTATCAAATTTAAAATGATTATCAAATATATTACCTAAAATGCAACGTTGCATTGCAATGTCGGTGGAAATAAGTAACTTGAAAAGTTGTCCAACTTTAAGCTAATCTTTGGACACATCTTTCAGTTTTTATATTTTGCTAATCTCTTCAAAATAAGAAACTTAAAAAAGCTGTCCCTCTTAAAGGGGGACGAGAACTTTTTTCCGAGAAAAAAGTTCGG
>SUXT01000146.1 GCA_015060835.1 Bacteroidales bacterium | reverse complement strand
CAATGTTCTTTTTTGTTATTTTCTATTCATTTTGAGGCGCGGCAATTCGGTACTTTGGAAAGCTAAAGCTTTCGTCGTCGCAAACATTGCTTATTACGCAATGTCCCTCTTCAAGAGGGAGAATGTCATACATTAGTAATTTTCAGGAATTTACATTCCTCCTCTTGAAGAGGAGGTGGATTCAAAAACTCGTTTTTGAAGACGGAGGGGTTCAAAACATAAGCAGAATAAAAATTTACCGGACACTAATAGAAAAAAATCGTACCTTTGCAGCGAAATAACAGCAAAAAGAATGACACAAGAAAACAGAAGCATATTCCAGCAACCACTATGGGTAACAACATTTGCCCTGACAGCAGCCATTGCATGGGGATGGGCCTACCCTCTCATCAAGCAAGGTTTTGCGCAGTTTGGAATTACCGCAGAAATGACAGGCAGCAAGATGCTGTTTGCGGGAATAAGATTCACCATATCCGGAGCAGTGGTGCTTGCAATAGCACTTGCCACACGACGCAGTTTCAAAATAAGGAAAAGCGCCGACTGGTGGTATATACTGTTATTCTCGTTGCTCAACACCACATTGCACTATGCCTTTTTCTACATAGGACTGTCGCACAGCGCCGGAGCACGCGCAGCCATTCTCAATTCCATGAGTGTATTCACATTGGTGCTGCTCGCCTGTCTATTCTATAAGAGCGACCGGCTGACGAAAGGCAAAATTGCAGGATGCACAGTAGGCTTTGCGGGAATAATGGCGCTGAATCTCGGCAGTGGCAGTGGCGGCAATTTCACCATGCATGGCGACGGAATGATTATCCTCAATGCGCTCTGCTCGGCATTCGCAGGCCTTATGACACGCGGAGTGAACAAAAGGATAGATGTGTTTGTGGGAACAGGATACAGCCTTGCCATCGGCGGTCTGCTTCTTGTTGCCATAGGTTTGTGTTTCGGTGGCACACTGCCCACGGTAACGGGCGGGGGCATAATAACTCTGTCGCTGCTCATCTGCATTTCGGCATTAGGGTTTGCACTCTACAACAAACTGCTCACCTGCAACCCCATGGGCAAGGTAGCAATCTTCAATTCGCTGATTCCCGCCGTGGGTGCGATAACATCATGCCTCTATCTTGGCGAACAGTTCCATGCAAAGTATATCGCAGCACTGTTGCTTGCCACAGCAGGCATTTTCATTATCAATAAAGAGAAGAGATAATTCTGCCGTTTGCCGTTTTTTTACTATCTTCGCAAACAAATGTAAAATAATGGGAAGAAAAAAATTTTCAGAAAAAGAGATAAAGGTCATACGCAAACTGTTGACCAACAAGATGCGAGGCAACCGCTCGCAGCAGAAGATGTCAAGACACATATTGCGCACAGTCTTCGGATTCAACATTTCTGACTTCAATGTGCAGGGCAAAGCCTTCGGCCCCGAAGAACTTGACGAGTGCGTGCGTCGCGGCCGCATACAGATACTCGACGAAGCAACCATAGAGACAATGAAACAGCGGTACGCCGAGAAGAAGATGCACGACGAAGCTGTCCGTCAGGCAGAGGCCATTGCCGACGGAGAGGTTGTCGATTGGGAAGCAGCCCTTAAGGAGTGGAACGAATATTATGCTCAGAATCCTGAGTAACAGATATAAAGCGAGCCGCGTCGGATGATGCGGCTCGCTTTATATCTATTGAGAAACAAGTTAAGGATGTACGAATGTACCAATCTGTTCACCGTTCATCACACGCTTAAGATTGCCCACAACATCCATATTGAATACATAGATGGGAAGGTTGTTCTCCTTACACATTGAAGTAGCAGTGAGATCCATAACCTTCAATCCGCGGCTGATAACCTCGTCGTAGCTTATATCGTCGAATTTCACGGCTGTAGGATCCTTTTCGGGATCGGCGGTGTAGATGCCATCCACGCGTGTACCTTTGAGCATAACATCTGCCTCAATCTCAATTCCGCGCAATGACGAACCTGTATCGGTTGTAAAGTAAGGGTTACCGGTGCCGGCAGCCATAATAACCACCTTACCCTCCTTCATTGCAGAGATAGCCTTCCACTTGGTGTAAAGTTCACCGACAGGCTCCATGCGTATGGCGGTGAGCACCATATTGGAGACACCCACTGCTTCAAGAGCCGAACTGAGCGCGAGGCTGTTGATTACGGTAGCCATCATTCCCATCTGGTCACCCTTTACACGGTCGAAGCCCTTGCCTGCTCCACTGAGACCGCGGAAAATATTTCCGCCACCGATTACAATACCTATTTCCACGCCCATCGCAGCAACCTCTTTAATCTGCTCGGCATACTCCTGCAAACGCTTTACGTCAATGCCGTAACGCTGTTCGCCCATAAGGCTTTCGCCACTCAATTTAAGAAGAATACGTTTAAACTTTGCCATTATGATTACTTTTTAGAATTTATTCCTGCATATTGTTTTGCATTTCATACTACAAATATAGTGCAAACGAGTGAGATATGAAGCTCGCTTCAATATCTTACAACGAGTGAAGCCTATATTCGTAATATTCATATTACAAAACTACACATATTTTTTGTTTTGTCAATGAGAAACAGAGAAAAAGAAGAACCGCCATCTGTAAAAATTATCGTACCTTTGCCTTACATATAACAAACAGATATGAAACGAATAAAGAAACACAACCTTGTGGTGGGCCTGCTGTTCGCATACACCACAGGAATGTATATATACTTCTTCCCCAAGAACAGCGAAATGAGCACCACCGAAAAATGGGCAATAGTAGCTGCATCGTATATAATATTGATTATACTCTGGTTTGTGATGCGCGGACGCGACCGCCTGCGCAGCAAGCGCGAAAAGGAACTGTCTGATATGCAGAACAACAAGCAATAGTGCAAACGAGCGCAACGTAAGTTTACATACAATTGCAATGCGAGTGCGGCCTATCTGATTAAGGTTGCCATGGTCGCAATCCTGAGATATCCGAAAAACAATTGATGATGCTTTCGATTGTATAATTAGAAGCTGTTTGAATTTTATTTCGGAATTATTTGAGAGCTATTTTGAGTAGATTTTCTTTCGCATTTTGCAGGGAATAGCGGGCTATTTCCAAAAAATAAGAAAGAAAAGATGCCAAAATAGACTCAAATAAGCCGAAATAAACAGCGCAAATATAGAATTATTTTCTAATAAAATTCAAACAGCTTCTTAATTGTAAAAAAGCAATGCTATACGCTCAAGAATTGCCACAAGATGAACGAGGAAGTATGATTAAACAGGCAGAGTTAAATCGCAATATACGGAAAGAGTGGTTTAAGTCCATCCTTAAAGTAAAAAAGGGATAGATTGTTGCGTATTATAAAAACAAGCCCTATCTTTGCTGAACAAAAATGCGTCCTGACGCAAAAATATTCAGCGGCATATGAAAATAGAGCGTGATTTATACCTAAACAAACTCATTAGGAGTATGCACAACGGAATGATAAAGGTCGTAACCGGAATCCGTCGTTGTGGTAAATCGTATTTGCTTTTCAATTTGTTTAGCGACTATCTGAAAGTTCAGGGAGTAGATGATGTACACATAATCAAAGTTGATTTGGAAGATCGCCGTAACAAGAAATTACGAAATCCAGATGCATTACTTGAATACATTGATGCCCGAATAGCAAAAGATGGTATGCATTATGTGATGCTTGATGAAGTACAATGGGTGGATGAGTTTGAGGATGTACTGAACAGTTATCTTAAAATCCCTAACGTAGATGTATATGTGACAGGTAGTAACTCCAAATTCCTATCAAGCGATGTTATTACCGAATTTCGTGGTCGTGGCGATGAGATAAAAGTTGCACCCCTATCGTTCAGTGAATTTTTCTCGGTCTTTAAAGGTTCTCGTGAGGAGGCTATGGAGGAGTATATGACCTTTGGAGGACTCCCTATGATTGCAACGATGCAGGGTAAAGAGGAGAAAATGAAGTATCTTCAGACATTATTCCAGAAGACATACATTACTGATATATTGGATAGATACAAAATCAAGAACGAGGAGGAATTGAATGAACTTATCAATATTCTTTCCTCATCAATCGGAGGTCTTATCAATCCAAACAAATTAGTAAATACCTTCAAGTCGGTCAAGAATGTTTCTATATCTCCCAATACGATTAGTTTCTACCTTGAAATACTGCAAGAGGTCTTTATGGTAGAAAAGTCAATACGATACGACATTAAAGGTAAGAAATACATTGACACTCCCGCCAAATACTATTTCGCTGATT
>SUXT01000027.1 GCA_015060835.1 Bacteroidales bacterium | reverse complement strand
CTACGCTCGTTGCAAATGTAAGTAAACTTCCATTCACTCGCTTGCTATAGTTTTGGGAATATAAATATTCCGTCGTCGCAAGCAACGCTCCATTCCGCGTTGCCCCCCTTCAAGAGGGACAGCTTTTTTATAGTTGACTCAACTTAGACAGTTTCTAAATCATTTTCCGAATTGTGCAATCATGTGCAGTGCGGTAACAGCACACTCGTCGCCCTTGTTTCCCAAGCGGCCGCCACTGCGTTCCTGAGCCTGTTCGAGGTTGTTGGTGGTTATCAGTCCGAATATGACCGGGGTGTTGCCGGTTACGTTCAAGCCGGAGAGGCCTGCTGTAACACCTTCGCAGATGTAGTCGAAGTGGGGAGTGTCGCCGCGGATTACACAGCCGATGGCTATGATGGCGTCGTACTTGTCGCTCTTTACCAAGCGAGATGCGCCGTAGATAAGTTCGAAACTACCGGGGACGCTGAATGTCTCAATGTTCTCTGCCTCTGTGCCGTTTGCGATGAGCGTGTTTATGGCTCCGTCGCGCAGAGCGTATGTTATTTCCTGGTTCCACTCTGAATATACCACTGCTATGCGGCGTCCTTTGCCTGAGGGTACTTTTGTGGGATCGTAGTCTGACAGGTTATGCAATTCTGTTGCCATGATTGTTGTTTTTTATATATGTAAATGAAAAAAGGACTGACGCTGTTGTTCAACGTGCAGTCCTTATTTATATATTTCAAAGTTATAACTATATATGATTATAGAAACTGCCTTGAATTACTTTACTCGGTTGATGAATTTGTCGATATCCATAGCCTGCATTGAAGCGTAGTATTTCTCCTTGATTTCTGTATATACTTTCAATGCATCCTCTTTCTTGCCCTGCTTCTCGTAGATGAGACCTGCCTGAAGAAGGCTGTAGGGGCTGATAGTGTTGTTGTTTGCAACTTTTGCTGCCTCCATGAATTTGCTTACTGCAGCGTCGAGGTCGCCTGTGTTTGCATAGCAGTTGCCAAGTGCGCTCAATACACCGGGAGCAACCATGCTGTCCTCGCCGTCAAATGCCTTGAGGTAGGGGATAGCCTCTTCGTAGCGACCGCTCTGTGCAAGTGCAAGACCTGCGTATGCGTTAGCAACGTTTGCAGAAGGTGTACCGCTATACTCGTCGATAATCTGGATGAAGCCCATGTTGCCCTGCTCGTCGCCGTTGAGAGCCTTGTCGTACTCCTGAGCGGCAAAGTGGTTCTGTGCCTGGAATATTGCCTCAGATGCAGCCTTGATGTTGGGCTCTACTACATAGTCGTTGTAGAGAACGCTGCCGCCGATGATTACCACGATGGCTACAATGGCTGCTGTAATCTGCACCTTGTATTTGTTGATAAATGCCTCTGATTTTCCCACTACTTCTCCTACGTTTGTAGCTGTGGGCTGTGTGTTCTGTTCTTTCATATTCTATATTTTTTTATTATTTCTATACGGACTTGGAAATTCTGAACTGCAAAATTAACTCTTTTCTTTTTAGAAAAGAAGAAATATGCAGCTTTTTTTATTGTCAAGACCGATATTGTCGATTTTTTTTGTTAAGTTTGCTTGCTCTATGATGCAATTTGTGATGAAAGACACCGTAATTTTACGTAACCTCCCTTAACAATAGACTTTATGTTGTTGAACAGAATATCCATACTCAATTATAGAAGCCTTGCCTCTGTGGAGCTTGCCCTTTCCCCGAAAATCAACTGCTTTATCGGTTGCAACGGGGTGGGGAAGACCAATCTGCTCGATGCGGTCTACTACCTCTCTTTTTGCAAAAGTGCCATAAGTACGGCCGACAGCCAGCACATAAAGCATGGCGAGCAGTTCTTTATGATTCAGGGCGCGTATGTATCCGATCTTGGGGTGAACGACGAATTTTCCTGTGGATTGAAAAGAGGCGAGAAGAAGCAATTCAAACGCAATAAGAAGAATTACGACAAGCTCTCTGAACATATAGGACTTGTGCCTCTTGTGATGATTTCCCCTGCCGACTACGAACTGATTTCGGGAGGAAGCGAGGAGCGCCGCCGCTTTATGGATGTTGTAATTTCTCAGTACGACAAGGAGTATCTCCATGCTCTTATAAGATACAACAGAGCTCTTACCCAGCGCAATGTGATGTTGCGCGGCGACCGTGAACTCGACCCTGAAATGATGGAACTTGTTGAGCAGATGATGGCAGCAGAGGCAGTGAAGGTGTACGAGGGACGCAAGGCTTTTGTCGAGCGTCTGATACCCATATTCCAACAATTCTATAAGGAGATAGCCGGCGATAGCGAAGATGTCAGCCTCTCCTACCGTTCGAACCTCTCGGACTATTCGCTTGCCGAACTTCTTGCAGCTTCGCGTTTCGACGACCGTCGTGTGGGATACACTACCAAAGGTGTGCACAAGGACGAACTTGTGATGCAGCTGAACGGCTATCCCATAAAGAAAGAGGGCTCACAAGGGCAGAACAAGAGCTATCTTGTGGCACTGAAGCTTGCTCAGTTCGATTTCCTGCACAGCTGCAACGGCGAGACGCCCATACTGTTGCTGGATGATATTTTCGATAAACTCGATTCGCGCAGGGTGGAGCAGATAGTCCGTCTTGTCTCCGGTGAACGCTTCGGGCAAATTTTCATTACGGATGTTAACAGAGACCACATAGACTCAATCCTCGAATGTACCAACGGCAGTTACAGCCTGTTCGAGGTCTCCGACGGTGGTGCACAATTGATAAAAGGAAGATGAAAAGGGGAGGAATAAAATCGATAAGCGAACTTGTGCGTGCAAGTTGTCGCGAAGAGGGACTTGAAACACCTCTCAACGAGTATCGCCTGATAAAGGCGTGGTCGCAGGTGCTTGGCGCGGCAGTAAACAGCTACACAAAGGAGCTGTACATAAAGAACCAGACGCTTTATGTGCAACTTAACTCCTCGGTGCTGAGGCAGGAACTGATGATGAACAGGAAGATTCTTGTACGCAGACTCAACGACTATGTAGGTGCGCAGGTAATAGCTGATATTGTATTCAGGTAAATGATTGTACTATATTATATATAAAAGAGCAGTCCCTTTACTTGTACTAATCTTTGTACACATTTGTTTTGAATTTATCGCGCTATATTTTATATAAAGAAGATGGTCTGTTAAAGATGTCTTCTGCCTATGAATATGGTAATAGGAATTAACCCTCCCTCGTTTGGTGAAGCCTGCCCGCATGACGTAAACAGAAACCTCATCCAATGAATCACTTGCAGTGCAAAATAAACGACAGTTTATTTTGCACTGCTACAGCTTTGTAGTACCTTTGCAGAATATGAAGAAGAAAGAGCTTTTAAGGGCCATGTTGCTATCGGCATTCATGGCTTTCGGGTTGGGCGCAACTGCACAGACCCCTTTGTATCTTATGAATAAATCGGGAGCTTTGTACTCCTTTGTACTCGAAGAAAATCCGCGTTTCTGGCGCTCTTCGTCGCTGTTGCACATACAGACGGAGAGTGTCAAGATAAACTTTGTGTTCAACAAAGTGTCGCAAATCTTTTGGGATAACGAAATTCCCACCTCCATCAAAGAGAGTGTGGAGGAAAATGTCAACTTCCGTGTAAGCGATGACAAGCTCTACATCTCAGGCACAAATTCCACCGAAATATGCATCTATTCGATGAGGGGCATCCTATGTGCAAAAGTGCAGGTAACAGATAGCGAGCAGGTGGTTGACATCGCAGAACTGTCGGCAGGAACATATCTTGTAAAAGCCGATGATTTCACATTCAAATTCATAAAGCAATGATGAAAAGAGCACTATTTACCATAATGGCTGTCATTGCCATGCTTCTGCCTGTCGGAGCACAGGACTCGATTTTCGTGCAAATGAAGGATGGCTCGGTGCTTGCGTACGGGCTTGCAGATAATGACACTGTTTCTGTCGACGAAATATATATGAATATCTGCGACACGACATTCTATTCGGGACTTGTCAACAGAATTGTGTTCGATAGAAATATGCTCGCTAAAAAGTCGGGTTTGCAGCTTATGTCTTTCAAACTGCGCCACACCGACGAAGGCAACGAGGCGCTGCTCGACAAGACATTCTCGGCCGATATTGACGAACTTATGAATAACGATACGATAAGTTTTGTTATTCCCTATCTCACCAACTACAAACTGAAGCCTTTCTTCGTGGCAAGTTCACAAAATATAAAGGTGTATGCCAATGATGAACTGATAACTTCTGAAGAGAGCGTCGTCGACTTCAGCAGTCCGGTCAGGATACGTCTCGAATATGGTTCCAGAGAGCCTCGTGAATATGTTGTTTGTTTAAAGAATTCGGGCTTGCCGATAGTGGTTATAGAAACACCCGACAGACAGGCTATCAACAGCAAATACCGTTGGGTCGAGAAAAGCTCGATGCACATATACAATGCCGATGGTACTGTAAACTATGCATCCGGCAACAACTATATGAACATCAGCGGTCGCGGTAACAGTACATGGAGCTACAACAAGAAGCCTTACAACATTAAGCTCAATGTGAAGAGCGCCATATTGGGAATGCCCAAGCACAAGCGTTGGTGTCTGCTCGCAAACTACATCGACCGCACACTTATGAGAAATGCCGTTGCCTTTGAACTTGCGCGAATGACCTCTATGGACTGGACGCCCAACGGCCGCTTCGTGGAGCTTGTGGTGAACGGCAAGGCTCTCGGAAACTACTACCTGTGCGAGGCTATACGCATAGACGATGACCGTGTGAACATAAACGAAATGAAGCCTACCGATATTTCGGGTGAGGCAATCACCGGCGGTTATCTTATGGAGCTTGACAGCTACTACGATGCAGAGTGGAAGTTCAAGACTACATACTTCCGTATGCCGGTAAACATTAAGGAACCTGATGAGGATGTAATCAACAGTTATCAGTTCTCATACATAAAATCATATTGCAATGAGGCTGAAAGAAGACTCAACAACGGCTCGTACAAGGATTTTGCCGAGTATTTCGACATGAACACTCTTGTCGACTGGTATCTGTTGAACGAAGTTATCTACAACCCGGAACTCAATCACCCCAAGAGCAGCTACATGCACAAGGACAAGAATGGCAAACTGCGTATGGGCCCTGCATGGGATCACGATTGGGAGACATTCACTCCGCACAGCAGTCTTAAGAACAGAAATGCCATGTGGTTCGGCAAACTGTTTACTATGCCTGAGTTTATACAGTTGCTCAAAGAGAGGTGGAACAAGCTGAAAAAACCGTTTGCTTCGGTCAAAGGTTTTATAGAGGAGACACGCGAGGGCATAAGACTTTCGTGGGAATTCAACAACTCGGTATGGCCTACCATCAGCAACAGTGTGAACGGTGATACTTCACTGCCATTCGATGATGCTGTGGATCGTCTGAAAAATTCGTTCCTCAACCGTCTGAATGCGTTGGATGTTGTGATAAATTCGCTGTAACAGCAACAAATACAGCAACTGTTTGTTTACCTTGTAAACTTCATGGCACGATTCAATATGAACAGTACGACCCTGCGCCTGATGCTTCTCAGTTTTTTTGAGTTCGGCGTTTGGGGTACCTATCTTACCTCAGTCGGTATATACCTTTTCAATGTAGGGTTGGGCGGAGAGATAGGCTGGTTCTTTGCTGTGCAGGGAATAGCCTCCATCTTCATGCCTGCAATAATGGGTGGCATTGCCGACAAATGGGTGCCGGCGCAGAGGCTGCTTGCACTTTGCCATGCAGTGGCGGCTCTCTTTATGGCTGCGGCAGGTTACATTGGAATGACAAAGGGCGTGGATGTTACGTTTGCAGAACTGTTTGTGCCATATGCGCTGAGCGTGGCATTCTTTATGCCTACGATAGCCCTCTCCAATTCAGTCTCCTTTACGGTGCTTGGCAATGAGGGTAAGGATGCTGTACGCATTTTCCCGCGTATCAGAGTGTTGGGTACGGTGGGATTCATTGTTGCAATGTGGACGACCGACCTCTTGGGCTTCAAGGATTCATACAACCAGTTTTTTGCGTCGGCTGCGACGGGTGCAATCATGGCGCTCTATTCGCTTACTATGCCTGCCTGTCCGCCTAAGGGCGCGCGCAAGGAGAATACTCTGTTTGCAAGGATGGGCGGCGATGCGTTTGCGATGCTTGCCGATAGAAGGATGGCGCTGTTTTTCCTGTTTGCCATACTGTTGGGAGCGGCATTGCAAATATCCAACGGCTACACTGGTGCCTATTTGGGCAGTTTTGCAAGCGTGCCGGGCTATGAGGATACTTTCGCTGTGAAGCACCCTGTAATTATGACCTCGCTGTCGCAAATGTCGGAGACTCTCTGCATACTGCTGATACCTTTCTTTCTCAAACATTATGGTATAAAGAGGGTTATACTGATAGCTATGCTTGCATGGTCGGCGCGTTTCCTGTTGTTGGGAGCCGGCAACCCTGCCGGCGGTGCATGGATGTTTGTGCTTTCAATGATAGTCTACGGAGTGGCATTCGACTTCTTCAACATCTCCGGCTCGCTCTATGTCAACAGTTGTGTCGACGAGAAGAGACGGTCGGGGGCTCAGGGCCTTTTTATGCTTGCAACAAACGGGTTGGGGGCCTCCATTGGCATGATAGCTGCTCAGATGGTTGTTAACTATTCGCTCTCGGCGGGCGGCTGGGCCGCTGCGTGGTACATATTCGCGGCATACGCGGCTGTGGTGGCGCTGCTTTTTTTATTGTGCTTTAAAGAGAAATAACTATGGTAGAACTTACGGTAAAGGAAATATTGGCACGCGCTTCAGTGGAACGTGCATACATAATGATACTTCAGGAGAGGGACGGAATGAGGAAACTGCCGGTGATTGTAGGCCCCTTTGAGGCGCAGGCATTGGCTTTGGCAAAGAAGAATGTGCATCCGAGCCGCCCCATAACCCACGACCTTTTCAAGAACTTTGCCGAGGCTTGCGGATACAGACTCGATTATGCCACCATAGATAAGGTGGCAGAGGGCGCATTCTATTCGACGCTCCATTTCAAGGACGGCGAAAAGATGGTGAAAATAGATTCGCGTACCTCAGACGCAGTGGCTGTGGCAATGCGTTGCGGGGCGCCTATATATATTGAAGATGAACTTCTCAACACCCTATGCATAAAGGAGGAGTGGGAAAATGCCTTCTCCATTCCCATAACTCTTGCCGGCACAGAGACTCTGCGCGAAGTGTTGGAGCGAGCCATAAAGGACGAAAATTACGAACTTGCTCAAAAACTGAAGCAGGAGATTGATTCTCGCATGGAGAGACACGATGATGAGAGACACGATGAAAATAATGACGAAATTGATTTTTAAGAAGAGGTAATATGGCACTATTTTTTGCACCCGATATATACAGTACATGGGAACTGCCCGAAGAGGAGTCGGCACACTGTCTGCGCGTGTTGCGTCTCGGCGTTGGCGACGAACTTGAAGTTACCGATGGTAAGGGCAATATATTGCGCACGGCAATAGTATCTACTGCCGGCAAGCGCTGCAAGGTGGAAATGATTGAGGAGAGACGCGCAGAAAAGGGATGGAACGGCAATCTGACAATAGCGATTGCCCCCACAAAGAATATGGATCGCATAGAGTGGCTTGCCGAAAAGGCAACGGAGATCGGATGGGACAGAGTCTCGTTCCTCAACTGCCGCTTTTCGGAGCGCAAGGTGATAAAAACCGACCGTATAGAGCGCATAGTGGTCTCTGCGATGAAACAGTCGCTTAAATTCCATAAGCCTGTGGTGGAGGAGATGACTGATTTCAAAAAGTTCATTCTTGCCGAACATAAGGGGGCAAAGTTCATTGCCCACTGTTACGAAAATGAGAAGAGGGAACTTTTCGATGCTCTTGTTCCCGGCGAGGATGCAACTATACTTATAGGCCCCGAAGGCGACTTCAGCAAGGAGGAGGTGGAGGCTGCAATTGGTGCAGGCTTCATCCCGGTAAGCCTCGGAAACTCCCGCTTGCGCACAGAGACTGCGGGACTTGTTGCCTGCCACACATTTATTCTGAAAAATCAAAAGTAATGCCACGATATTTTATTTACCTCTCCTACGACGGATGCAATTATCACGGTTGGCAGGTGCAGCCCAATGCTCCCACTGTGCAGGAGAAACTCGAAAGTGCTCTCTCGTTGCTTATGCGCACTCCGATTTCTGTAACCGGTGCCGGGCGTACCGACACGGGTGTCAATGCGTCGACTATGGTTGCACATGCCGATTTCTGTGAGGAGATTGATTGCAAACAGATTGCGTACAGACTGAACAAGATACTTCCTCCGGATATTGCCATCCATTATATAAGAAGAGTGAAGGATTCGGCTCATGCGCGCTTCGATGCAACCTCGCGTCGTTACCGCTACTATGTCTCTACGGCAAAGAACCCCTTTAACCGCAGATACACCTGCCGCCTTACGGGTGAAATTGATTTTGATGCAATGAACGAGGCTGCCGCTGTGTTGCCCGAATATACCGATTTTACCAGCTTCAGCAAACTGCACACCGACACAAAGACCAATAACTGCAAGATAGCATATGCCCGCTGGAGTCGTCTCTCGGCTGACGAATGGGTGTTTGAGATTGAGGCCGACCGCTTTCTTCGCAATATGGTAAGGGCTATCGTGGGCACACTGCTGATGATTGGTCGCGGCAAGATTGCTAAAGAGCAGATAAGAGAGATTATAGAGAAGAAGCTGCGCTCCGAGGCGGGTGATTCGGCACCTGCACAGGCACTCTTCCTCGAAGAGGTCAAATACCCTGAAGATTTATTCCTATGATGTGGGTAGCGTTGGCGTTTATGTCGGCAGCCCTGCTCGGTTGCTACGACTTTTTCAAAAAGGTGTCGCTGAAGGATAATGCGGTATTGCCCGTACTCTTCCTGAACACACTCTTTTCGGCACTGTTGTTCCTTCCTTTCATACTGCTTTCGGGCAGTGGGGTGATAGGGGAGGGGGTGCTCTATGTGCCGTCGGCCGACCTGCACACGCATCTCTTTCTGATGCTGAAGGCAGTAATTGTGCTCAGTTCATGGATATGCGGTTACTTTGCCATGAAGCATCTGCCTATAACCATTGTTTCGCCTATACAGGCGACGCGCCCGGTGATGGTGCTTCTCGGTGCACTTCTCATTTTTGGCGAACAGCTTAACCTCTATCAGTGGATAGGTGTGTCGGTGGCCATTGTCTCCTTCTTCCTGTTGGGGAAGAGTGGCAAACGCGAGGGAATAGACTTCCGACGCAACAAATGGGTGGCATTTGTGGTGGCAGCTGCCATGCTCGGTGCGGCAAGCGCACTGTACGACAAATTCCTGATGAGCTTCCTGCAGCCGATGCTTGTGCAGTCGTGGTTCAATATATACCAGTCGGTGATAATGGCTGCAATAGTGCTGCTTCTCTGGTATCCCACAAGAAAAAAGACTACCCCCTTCAAGTGGCGCACAAGTATATTGTTTATTTCACTGTTTCTTGGAGTGGCCGACTTCTGCTACTTTTCGGCGCTTGCCGAGCAGGGGGCACTCATCGCGGTGGTCTCCATGATACGCCGCGGCAGCGTGCTTGTCTCCTTTGCCTTCGGAGCAATGGTGTTGCGCGAAAAGAACCTCAAAAGCAAAGTATTTGACCTTTTGTTGATATTAATAGGATTGTTCTTCTTATATTTGGGCTCGAAATGAAAAAGTATATAACCATATTGCTGTTGATGTTTGCCGCGCTTCCCGTCGCGGCACAGAATATGCGCACCCTCTTCGTGGGGATGCCCGACTCTATAGTGCCTCTGCTCACACCTACCAACCGTGCCGACTGTGTCGATTTTATCGATGCCGGAATGCGTGCGCAGGTGAGTAACCGCTTGAGCGGCAAGAGCGAACTTCTGCAACTGACCGACGACTATCTGAAGATGAAGATGAGCAGCCGCAGCACTCTCGAAATGAAACTGTTGCCCCGCAGCGGAGGCGATACGCTCATCTGCATGGTGCGCAGCGTATGCGCCGAGGCGTGCGACAGCAGAATAACATTCTACACAAAGGAGTGGACTGAGTGTGCCGGCGGCGCAAACTTTTTCAAATATCCGCAGATAAAGGAGTTTTTCAATGCCGGCGATTCGTTGGGAAAAGTTCTTGACATTGCCGATATCTATCTTGTGCAGCTGAGCTTGTCGCCTGCCAACACCGATGTTGAGGCAACGTACACTATGCCTGCATATATGTCGAAAGCCGACTCGGCATTTGTGTCAAAATATCTTCAAAAGATTGTCTATCGTTGGGACGGCAAGAGATTTATTCGTCGATAGCCTCTAAAAAAACAGCAAAAATGTTTACAATAATGAAAAAGTTTCATAATTTTACGGTGTGAAATTATGAAACTTTTTGTCTTTACCAACATAGAGCGAAAAACAGAAAACAAACATACCATGAAATTAAGAAATCTACTGATGGCAATGGTTGCAATTTTATGCAGCATTGCGGCTACAGCACAAAGCTATGTGGCGCCCGAAGATGGCGGTGTATACCGCATCATCAATTTGAAGTATAACCTTGCAATGTCGCAGGATTTTACTGCCGCAGGAATGATATGCGACGATATTGCCGACGACAACAACTACATCCAGTTGTGGCAACTGCGCAAAAAAGGCTCAGGATGGACAATTCAAAATGTTTACACCGGTGATTACATCAAGAGCGCCGGGTCGTTTTACAAACAAGTGCTTACAACCACTACTGCCACGACCTATTATCTAAAAGAAAATTCAGTAAAGGCCAACAGCTACAATATGTGGCACAATACATCGCAGTCCTATACTCTCCACTGCGATACCGAAAACAATATTGTACCGTGGTACCGAGGCGATGGCGAAATAACACCTTCGGAGTGGGGCTTTGTGAAAGTGGAAATATCAGATAGTACAATAGAGGCTGCACGTGCCAAATATCTGACATATAAAAACATCATAGCCAACAGCGATGAGTATTGTGGCGGCTATATGTCGTTCTTTACCGACGCTGCATGCACCACACTCAAGCCCGAATATGCTTCGCTCTCTGACGAGGAACTGCGCACTGCAATGGCCGGCTATAGCGACGACCTTATAGACATAGCCATCAAGATAAAGAACAACAACTGGAGAGAGTATGAAAAGGAGTTTCGCGTACACACCTACGAACCCTACTCGGATGTCGATGAATGGGCCAATCGCTTGATTATGACAAAATATTCCTATCTGAGCAACCCCACCGGCATCTATGCAAACGCCGGAGACCTTATATATGTGTTTGTGGGCGAGGATATTCCCGAAAATGCCACCCTGCAGATAGACCGCGTATATATGAACGCATACTCAGGCATCCGCTCCGACCTTAAAAAGGGTATGAACATTATCCCCGTAGGTCGCGGAAACTCAATGCTCTACATACTCTACACCGTAGATACCACCGGCGACAAACTGCTTGCCGACTACGACTCGCTCGATATACACATTGAAGGCGGAGTGCTCAATGGATATTGGGACAGAGACCGCCACACCGATGCAGACTGGGTGAAGATTACCCGCAACCTTGCCACCTATAAATACATACAAGTGAAAGGACACAAAGTGATGCTTAATATGGACAAGGCAACACTTACTGCATCGAACTGCGTACCCGAAAAGATAACAGAGTGCATCGGCTGGTGGGATACCATGACTGAATGGCAACACGAACTTATGGGCTTTGAAATGGATGGGACACTCGAACGCTTCAATAATCTGCATGTGGCCCGCACCCGCGACGAAGCAAGCACAATGTCATCGGGAGCATACAACACCAACTATCCTCCGCATACGCTCGCAGAAATTATGTCCTACGAAAAGATGATGGATGGCTGCAACTTCTGGGGCCCCGCACACGAAATAGGACACGCCAACCAGAAGGCTATAAATATGATAGGCAATACAGAGGTCAGCAATAACCTCTTCTCCAATATGGTACTCTATAAATTCGGCCGTTATATGTCCCGTGGCGGAATAATCTCCGAAACATCGGCAAACTACGAAAATAAGGTACCTTATACCTATCAGTTCAACGTGAACCTGATGCACACCACGCGAATGTTCTGGCAGCTCTATCTGTACTATTATGTTGCAGGCAACGACCCGCAGTTCTTCCAGAAAGTATTCATCTCACTTCGCAAAGATCCTCTCAAACGTAGCACAAGTACAGTGAACTACGGCTCCAACGACCTTCTGAAATTCGTGGAAAAGTGTTGCGAGGCAGCACAGGAGGACCTCACCACATTCTTCGACGCATGGGGCTTTTTCATCCCCATGAACAGCCTTGCGGTGGACGACTATGGCAGCTATACTGTAACATCTACTGCGGCGATGATAAATAAAACCAAAGAGAAGATTGCTCAGTATCCCAAAAAGTGCGGAGCAATAGAATTTATGGAAGACCGCATTGTGCACTATCCCCGCACCGACGGTGTAGAGGGCAACCGACTTGCCATTGACTACAATGTGGGCGAGGCAGGCGATGTAGGTCAGTTTACAGCCTATCTTCCCGATTCTATTGGGACAAAAGCTTCGGGCTACATCTACTCTAAATTCGGTCGCAAGGTGCAGTTCTCCAAAGGAACAGGCGCTGTTGGTTTCCGCTTCTACAGTATGGAGGACAGTCTGCTCACCTTCTGCAATACATACGAATACACTCTCCCCGACGACATTGCAAAGCGCGAGCTCAAGATGATGGCTGTCTCTGCCGACGGCACAGAGAGTGAGGTAGTTTCGGTCTATAACGGCAGCGAGGAGGACCAGCTTGCGGCTCTCAACGAAGCAATAGAACTTGCTTCAAAATATGTGAAGATGAAGGATGCAAGCGGTAAAAAGGTTGGCTATTATCATGCCTACGCTGTGGATACCCTTGCACAATACTACAATGACGCGAAAGCGGCTGTAGCCAACAGCGACCAGTCGCTTCACACCTATGGTGAGTGGGCGAGAATACTCGAAGCTGAGTTTGCCAAGTTGCTTAACGATGAGAATGCTGTCATAAAGATAAGTCCAAAGAACTACTACCGCTTCCTGAATGCAAAATATACAAAATACTCGGCAATGCTCGGAAGCAACGGAGTAATGTCATGTGCGCTCTCCACCGGTGCCGGTACAAAGTTTGCTTTCGTTCCAATAGCTGGAAGCGACCTCTTCTACTTGAAGAACGTGAACGGAAAGTACATTGACTATATTGCTCAGAGCAAGGATGTAACGGCAAAGGCTACATCAACCTCTTCGGCAGTGAAATTCAAACTTCACGATATGGGCGAAGGTAAATTTGCCATCCAGAAGGAGAACACCGGATACGGTTATCTGCACTGTGCATCGTCCTATAAACTTGTAGGTTGGAATAACGAGAACAACACCTCGCGTTGGACAATCATCTGCATGGAGGACAATCAGGGTGCCGAGTACAAAGAGGCATTCCAAACGGTGATTGCCGAGGCTGCCGAAGTTATAAAAGAGGTTGTCGACACAGCGAAGAGCGTCGATGGCAACATTGTGCTCAATGAGTATATTGTCCCCTCCGACGATAAACTCACCGACTATGTGGCACAGCTGATGGACGAACTTTCCGCTGCTGAGACTCTTTGCGGCAAAGGCCCTGCCGTTCTCTTCCCCGATGCGGGCGACAAACTCACTGCCACAATAAACCTTGTTAAAGCATCGTACACCATAGCTACCGGAATTACCGAAATTTCAGTAGATGATATACTCTCATCGGACTATGCGATATACGACATTAACGGTCGTCGCGTAACCGATGTTGTTCCCGGTGCTCTGTATATTGTAAACGGTTGCAAAGTCAGAGTGAAATTCTGATAAGTGATAGTTGTATTATAGAATCAGTCCCCCAAAAGCCATTGCGCTTTTGGGGGACTGATTGTAAGTTCTCTTTGTCCGTCCGCATTTGTAATGCGGATGTTTTGAGTATCAGCATTTGCAATGCGCTTACATCAATTTATTCGATTGAATCCTTACCCAATAGACAATAGTTGATGTCGTGAAAGATAGTTCTTTGCCGGATTCATAATTGGTTGAGCGCATCACAGATGCTTATACTCAATCCTTCGCGTTACAAACGCGAAGGGACGGGTATTTGATAATTGTTTAATTTCTTTCTTCTATGCAATAGACATAGATTGCATCATTATATTCTACATACATTTGCAGTATTCCGTTGTCCTGCAACCTGAATTTGATGCGACATCTCAATCCGTCTTTATCTATACAACATAGTGTGTAGGAATGTCCGCTGTCGTCCTCGCTCTTTCCCATTTCGTCGTAGATGTCGAATTCTTGTATTGTTTTACTGTAAATATTAATGACTCGCCTATCGAGACTAACAGAAATTAAGAAGCTGTTTGAATTTTCTTGAAAAATAATTCTATATTTGCGCCCTTCATTTCGGCTTATTTGAGTCTATTTCGGCATCTTTTCTTTCTTATTTTTTGGAAATAGCCCGCTATTCCCTGCAAAATGCGAAAGAAAATCTACTCGAAATACCTCTCAAATAATTCCGAAATAAAATTCAAACAGCTTCTAAGCAATTTGACGGTTCCCATTCGGTCCATTTTGTCCAATAACCATGTTCGTCTTTCACTTTATAGCAAAAATCAGTTGAATAGTATTTCAACGTTTGTGCCGATACATTTATTATTGCACCGAATAGGATTGCCATCCAAAGGAAAATTACCCTTTTCATAACGTATGATTTATAGTTAAACATTGATTTCCTTGTATATCCACGCTTAACCATAAAAAAGAAAGCGCAGACTCTCGTCATACGCCTCCTGGCTCACCACAAGCCATTACAAACTATGAGAGTAGCCTACGCTTATTGCGTACACTCTCAACGTTTGTAATATATTGCTCGTTCATTATCCGAGGTGGTGATTCAGAGGCGATTGAGCAAATTATTTTCATATGTCGTGTATTCGTTACCGAATACGTTTGCAAATATAGTGCAAGCGAGTGGGTGAAAATTTATTTTCACACTCAACGAGCGCCGCCTATATTCGCTGATTTTTTGCAAATATAGTGCAAGCGAGTGGGTGAAAATTCATTTTCACACTCAACGAGCGCCGCCTATATTCGCTGATTTTTTGCAAATATAGTGCAAGCGAGTGGGTGAAAATTTATTTTCACACTCAACGAGCGCCGCCTATATTCGCTTTCTATTGCAAATATAGTGCAAGCCGGACGTAGTACAAAATTATTTGCACTATTTTTATCTCCATCCGCATTTGCAAATGCGGATGGACAGAGTATCAACATTTATAATGCGCTTACGTCAATTTATTTTGAACTCCTCCGTCTTCAAAAACTGTGTTTTTGAATGACCTCGCAAGCTCGGCACTCCTTGGGAAAGCTAAAGCTTCCGTCGTCGCAAACATTGCTTATTACGCAATGTCCTCTTCAAGAGGAGGAATGTAAATTCTTGAAAAACATACTAAAAAACTGTCCCTCTTTAAGGGGGACGAGAACTTTTTTCTCAAGAAAAAAGTTCGGAGGGGGTTCTTTACGCATCATACAGCAATAAACCCTGCTACGCGAGGAAAACCCCTCCGTCTTCAAAAACTATCGTTTTTGATTGGCCTCGCAAAGCTCGGCACTCCTTTGGAAAGCTAAAGCTTTCGTCGTCGCAAACATTGCTTATTACGCAATGTCCCCTTTAAGGGCAGGAACTTTTTTAGTTACTCATTGCAAACTTTGTTTTTCTTATCCATGAGGAGGAGTTTATATAAATTGTTGAAGGTTTGCTAATTCAAAAACCAATAAACCGGTAACCATCTATTTGTCAGGGCGCTTTATCTCTTATCACTCGACAACGTACCATGTATAGCCCTTTGCAGGAATAGTTACTTTCAACGAAACAGAATAGTTGCGGTTCAAATTATATTTTTTACTGCGTCCCTCGCACTCCCTTATGCGGGCGACCTTCTCCAGCCCTGTATAGTAAAGAGGCAACTCGATATTGCGTACAATCTCCTTGTCGGTAGGATTAAAGAACATTGCAAGCGCCTTTTCCTTAAGATTGGGATTCACATGCATGATACCGTCCCAATCCTTCGCATCGGGCTTGCGCAGATGGATAATATCGCTGTTCAGAATATCGCGATATTTCTTATACCATCCGATAATCTCCACAACACACTTTTTTGTCTCTTCGGTATCATATAGTCGAGGCCCCCTATAGCACGCCTGAATGCCGGCACCATAATTCTGGAACATCAATGTTTTGTACTCATAAAGATGTTCGCTGAGAGGCTCAAGGATAGCTGCTTCTCCACCACCATGATACTGCACAAGCGGAACAAAACTCCATAGCGAGGATGGCAAACGCTCCCAAGTACAATTATAGTTAAGCTGTCGTGTATGTATCAGTTGTCTGTCGCGTGGCAAAGACCAGTTTACCTCCCTGTAGCCTATTCCCACTTTGGTAGAACCGTTAAGCAGATAAAAATCTGGTACATTCATATATACACCTTTCTTCAGCAAGCGATTGTAAAGTCCTGCAATTTTGTAGAACTGTTTCCACTGTGAATCGTCAAGTCCCTTGTGATGTGCATGGGAAGTGGAGGCACAGACATCACCCGGATACGAACCGTCGTGCTCGAAGCTGCTCATTCCGGTCTTTTCGAGGAATGTCTCTATCTTGTCAAAATACTCATATCCCCACCGACTGCACAGACAGGGCGAGCTTCCGAACCTCATGCCGCCACGCTTTCCTGTTTCGGGATTGATTACATCCACGCTGTCGCTTATCCAGCGGCTCGCCAGAAGAGAATAGCATCCCATCTCCACACCGCGCGAATTTGCATAATCGACCAGTGCCTTGAAACGGGCAATATTGGCATCTGATACATCTTCCATGCGTAGCCCCGAACCGAAGCTCAGGATAATCATTTCGTATCCACACTCAGCACACTGGTCGACGGCACGCCTTACAACATCAGGGTTTGTCGATGTCAGATGCATGAATATGGGATTCTGCGTAGCCCATGGGGTTATGGTGTAATAGAAACGGCGTTTGAAAAGGCCGCAACGTTCACGCTCGCGGGTGTCAAACGGCATTTCATATACCTTGTACGATTCAAAAGGTGCCGTAGCCGTAATGTCCGCATCGGGTCCTGTCTCTATGCTTACATCCAATGTGCAGCGTGTTTCAAGTTTATAGTTTGTCTGCGAAGTGTATTCCTTGTCTGTTACCCAATGTTCCACACAATCGGTCTCTTTCTCCGTAAAATTCCCTCCTACATGATAATCACTCTCGATGTGTATGTTAGGAAGAAGGAAGGTTGCAGGGTCGCCGCCGACAGGCGATTCGGGCTCGGAGAAGTGGAGATACTCCAACTTGAAGGACAAGAGATTCACACTCTTCTCGCCGGAATTATATACTCTCATGTATTTGCCTATGACCGGCACATGGTCGTATATTTCGTAATAGAGCTTGACCTTAATGTCTTTTGCTTCATCGACACCCTTGAGTGTGAAAATCAATGTTTTTCCTGTTGGGTTGTTCTTGTTGAGAGCCCATCTTTTGCGTGCCCAATCGAGTGTACGAACAGTATCTGCTGTTTCAACATCCTCAATAATGAACGAATTGGGTGCTGCGGTCATCGCGTCCAGCCATTCAGGATTCAGATAGCCTCGCTCGGGCTGTCCGTCAAGCCCGCCGATGCTCCATCTTTTCCCGTCTATGACAAGCTCGCCCTCGCAGCTTACGGCACGCAGCATGCTTTCGTCTGTCATCTGATTAACAATGTCGATGGTTGCCAAATTGGGGAATATACGGAATACTCTTGCAACAAGTCCGTTAGAGACAATAATGGACTTGCCGTCTTTTCCGGCACTGATACCAGCCTTATAGCTTTCATTATCTATAAGCCAATCGACTTTGGAACGAGACATAGCCGGATATTCCATTGTTGGCAATTTTTCAATCTTTGCCTCTATTCTTTTCCTGTCGGTGGCGCTTATTTCGTTTGTATCGTTGCCATATGCACTGCTAAATGCAATCACAGTCATGACTAATGTCAATAATATCTTTCTCATAGCAATACTTTAAGATGGGTTTGATTATACGGCGATAGGGCAGTCGTCAATTAAGTAGACTTTTCCTTAATGTTGAAAAACGTTTTAGGAAATGTCCTAAGCCAATGATGGTTGATATAATGCCAAACCAATAATGCCAAAGACCTATATTGGAATGTCTGCAACAGACACCGAGTGAAATAATACCGGTTAATGATGTTATCATATAAATGAAAGATAACCATACTGTAACTTTGCTTTTCTTGCCGATGCCTTTAGTAATAACACTTTTGTACCATCCCCAATGAGTTTGTATATGCAGTGTTACAAATATGATAAATAAAAAACTTGCTAATGTATGCCATAATGCCCATGTGTGGCATCCTCCGTGACTTGATTGATGTCTTGCTATATGTAACCCAACACCGGTGATTGCAGTTGTAGCGAACACTACAATTAAACACCAATCTATTTTGAATATCTTTTTCATTCTGCCGATTTTTGGGCAAAGGTATAAAATAAAATATGATTATGCGATATTATACCTAAAAGAATAGTTTTAACTCTTTAAACTGTTGAATTTAAACAAATAAAACTCTCCCTCTTGGATAAGAGGAAGTACCCGAATGGGGGAGGGAGTTCGAATGAAGACGCAAGCAACAAGTTTTATAATTTAAACAGCTTCTAAATTCAAATTTTCACCGAAATATACTTTCATTATTCCTTCATTAACTTTAACTTTGTATAATTCAATAAATCGTATATTGTTTTTATTGATTGATTGATATGTTGCGGCATAATACATCCTCATACATATGAAAATAGATAATAGAACTGTTGATTGTAAGTGTATGCGAACAAAAAAAGGAAATAATTTAGAATTGCTGCTAACAAAACTCGATAAGGAGCAACTTTGTGAGTTTATAAAGCATGAGTGTGCCAAGGATAGGCAATTTAAGCAGCGTTTTCTAGCGTTAGGTGAGGGAATCTTATTTACCCCAAGATATACTGACTATCAATCTCAAATAAAGGAACTGATTGATGAGTATGGAGGTAAATATGGGTTTGTTGAATATGATAAGGCATTTTACTTAAATCGTGCAGTATGCGCAATTCTTGATGGGGCAGATGTGGCGATGGTTAACCACAAGTGGAATGTTGCCATTGCAATCCTTGAGGGCACTGCAACTATTGGAGAAGATATTTTATATTGCGGGGATGATAGCGCCGGAGAGCTTGGTAATATATTAGATGAGTGCTTTGAGAAATGGCATAAGTTATGCAGCTACGAACTGTTACCTACAGAGATTAAATCAGTTGTATTTGACCTTGCCATTAAGTATTTCACCAACGGATGTCTCAAGGAATTCAATTGGTGGTGGGACTGGATTCAGATGGCTGTTGTGTTGGCAGACACATCCGAAAAGCAAGAATGTGTGATTAAAGTGCTTGACAATGTTATCAATACCAAAACAGGCGATGAATGGAGTATTAAATATAATAAAGAGACCGCTCAACGATTTAAACTTAAAATAATCTCAAAAAGTGGTACGCCGGAGGAGCAACTCAAATTTATGTATGATAATGTGGGTAATCCCGATTTTCGCAGAAAACTGTTGCAAATGGCTTGGGATAAAGGCGATTATGACGAGGTGCTTCGTTTGGCGGAAGAGGGAGTTTCGCATAATTCGGAATATATAGGACTTGTCGAATGTTGGTACAAATGGGAATTGATGGTCTATCGTCACAATAACGACAGAGCAAACATTTTGAAAATCTCCAAATATTTCTTCTTGCATGGAGGTCTATTAGATGAAAAGGAGTATTCTGTGGAGGCTATGTATGCTCTGATGAAGTCGGTTGTTCCTAATGACGAATGGGAGGATTTTGTCAGCACATTGATAAAAGAGGTATCAACAAATAACACAAAGGTAAGTGTATTGTTTATTTACACACAGGAAAAGATGTGGGAATGTTATATGGAGTATTTGCGTAATAATATTTCCGTTTACAACATAGATGGTGCACCACGGGAAATTTGGAAATTATATAGAGATGAACTTATACCGCTTTATGCCTTATGTGTAAGGCGTTTCTTTCAACAAGCTTCGAGCCGAACTTCCTATAGAGAAGGAGTGAAACTGCTCCGAAAACTAGTTAAATATGGTGGAAAGAAGGAAACTGCTGAAATAGTTGATGAACAGAGAAACCGTACCCCTCGTCGTCCTGCTTTGATAGATGAATTGTCTAAATTGAAATTGACATAATGGAGAATGTAAATTAGTAAAATGATTATGCGATATTATACCTAAAAAGTACACCTCCATCCTTCAATGGATAAAAAACTATTCTAAAAAGTTCCTGCCCTTAAAGGGGAGGTGGATTCAAAAACGACAGTTTTTGAAGACGTAGGGGTTTTCCTCGCGTAGTATGGTTTATTGTAGTACGATGGGTTAAGAACCCCCTCCGAATTTTTTTCTCGGAAAAAAGAGGAAGACCTCACATGCGTTCGGCACTCCTTTGGGAATATAAATATTCCGTCGTCGCAAGCAACGCTCCATTCCGCGTTGCCCCCCTTTAAGAGGGACAGCTTTTTTAAGTTTCTTATTTTAAAGAGATTAACAAAATATAAAAACTGAAAGATGTGTCCAAAGATTAGCTTAAAGTGGGACAACTTTTCAAGTTAGTTATTTCCACCGACATTGCAATGCAACGTTGCACTTTAGGTAATATATTTGATAATCATTTTAGTAAAAATAAAACTCAAAATCGTTGCGACCTAATTTATAGAACCACGCATAAGAGATAGTTTTACCTACTTATATGAAGTTCGTTTCTTATGTTTAACATTTAACGATACAAGTATGAAAAGCAATACAATTTTTTTGACGGTGATAACCATTTTGTTCTTGAGCACACTATGGCTTTCGTATAGTAACAGCCGAGAAATTGATGCGTTAAGGCAAGAGAATGCTGCTCTAATGCTTAAAATAGATTCGGTGCAGAGGATATGTTGTAATCAGTCGCAGAATGAAATAGCGACATCTGATGCTGAAACTCAAAGTCCGGCTACAGCTTTCCTCGATTTGTTGATTAAACTCGGCGAAGAGGGAATAAATGCAGTTACAAATGGGATGGACAATCAAAAGGTTGCTGTATCTTCGAAATATTCTCTCGAAGATAGATATGTATCATACAAAGTTGAGAAGCCTGATTTCTTAGGCGACCAAGCTGGAAAAGTGGTGCTTAATATTTGGGTTGATTATTCAGGTGATGTTAAATCGGCAAAACTGAAAAGTGCAACGGGAATCACAAACGAGGATGTAATCGAAGCGTGTAAGAAAGCTGCATTGAAAACCCAGTTCAACTACGATTCGGATAGGGGTTATAATACTAAACAAGCGGGTACGATAACTTATATCTTTTCGGAAAAATAGGGCGATAGACTGTGTAAGTGCTCTTCTGTCCATCCGCATTGCAAATGCGGATGGACGGGTTACCCCTCACCAAAAAAACACTGAAATTTGCGTAAAAATTAGAAAAAGTTTTGGTAAATTTGCGAAAACAAAATCACATTAGCGGTAGGCTTAAAGAGGTTCTGACTACTCGCTGATGAAAAAATGAATTTATAGAACCTCCCTATAAGAATAATCATATGATACGGAAAATTGTTTTGCTCTGGGCGATATTGATTTTTTATAATACAACTTTTGCTCAGCATATGGATTTTGAAGGAGTTTCATTTGATAGTTCCTTGGAGGCTATTGATGCTAAACTTGTAAACCACGGTTTGGATTTGGTTGAGAAGGAATATGATAAGTATTCTGGAGGAATGTTGTTTTACCATGGCATATATTCCAATATGAAGTTATCAGTATTTGTGCGTTATACTCCATATAGTAGGAAAATATATAATGTATCTGTATTATTTGATCCAGTACACTATGATAGAATAAAAGAATATATAGAAAGTAAATATATGGTAAAGCCAGTTGAACTTCATGAGATGATGAAATTCACGCCCGCATATAGTGGTTTTAGATTCATATATGATATAGCTGGCAACGGTTGGATAGGGCTTAAGCGAGGTAATGTTGATATAAATGACAATGAATTTTATTATTTGTATAAGGCAGAAGTATATTATCCTAAGTTTGTAAAGAAACGAGATTTGAAAAAGTGGCAAAAGAAATACAACAATCCTCTATTCTACGATAATAATCCAGTTTTAAACAAGTAAAGAGCTAACACAAGAGAACGAAATATATATGTACAAAGACCTAAAATATCTCATAGGAGGTTCGAGTGTTGCGATATTGACTCTCGTAGGCTTTATGTTTTTCTCGCCTTTGTCGTCGCAGTTTACCGATGACAGTATTAGTCGTGGAAGTTCTTGGGTAATAGATGTTGATGAACTTATCAACCACAATCAAGAAGAGCTAGCCCCGTCCGTCCGCATTTGCAATGCGGATGTTCTGAGTATCAGCATTTGCAATGCGCTTACATCTATAAATTCAATAGAACTCGCGCAGGCAGGGACCTAACTTTATAAGTGCTCTTGTCGTGGTAGCTTTTGTCAGATTTCAACGATTCATAATAGGTTAATCGCATCACAGATGCTTATACTCAATCCTTCGCGTTGCAAACGCGAAGGGACGGGGGTAAGCTCGTTTGAGCAGTGAGATAACCTCTTTGTATTCCTCTTTCTTGCGCTCAGTGGTTTTACAGGACTCTTTCTTGCGCCCTAACTTGCCACCACTTGCAATGTAACTATTTCTGTCCGAATTGAGTCTGTAAACGATATATGGTTACTAGTGTCAAATTACAAAATGTGACAATTTTAGTGAGTTTTCTTGTGAATAAAGTTTCTTGGTCGAAATAAAAGAAACTGCATCAGCGCAGATGTGCTGATGCAGTTTGTAATTTGTTGATTATTATTGACAAGGCTCGTTGTTCGCAACCCACACGGCGTGAACTTTATCCACGCTTCGTGCGACCTTTTGCTACTCGCCTTGTCGATAATTTTTGCCTTTTTTGAGGCAAAAATTATTCCCATTCAATTGTTGCGCTGGGTTTCGGTGACATATCGTAGCAAACACGGTTTACACCGGGAACTTCTTTGAGAATACGATCTGTAATCTTCATTAAGATTGCCCAGTCGATTTGCTCGATAGAAGCTGTCATCGCGTCGATGGTGTTGACGGCGCGGATGATTACGGGCCAGTCGTATGAGCGAGCATTGTCTTTTACACCAACAGACTTGAAGTCGGGTACTATGGTGAAGTATTGCCATACTTTCTTGTCGAGTCCTGCGAGAGCAAACTCCTCACGAAGGATAGCATCCGATTCGCGTACTGCTTCGAGACGGTCGCGTGTGATTGCGCCGAGGCAACGTACTCCAAGACCGGGACCGGGGAAGGGCTGACGATATACCATTTCGTAGGGAAGGCCAAGCTCAAGACCGCAGGCGCGTACCTCGTCCTTGAACAGCTGACGGATGGGCTCTACGAGTGCAAACTGCATGTCTTCGGGGAGACCGCCTACATTGTGGTGCGATTTCACCATTTTGGCTGTCTTTGTACCGCTCTCCACGATGTCGGGGTAGATGGTACCCTGACCGAGGAAGTCGATGCCGTCGAGCTTGCGTGCCTCCTCTTCGAATACGCGGATAAACTCGCCACCGATAATCTTACGCTTCTGCTCGGGGTCGGCAACGCCGTCGAGAAGATTCAAGAAACGGTCGGTTGCGTCTACATATACAAGGTTTGCGCAGAGCTGGTTGCGGAATACTTCCACAACTGCCTCTGACTCGCCCTTACGCATAAGACCGTGATTTACGTGTACGCATACGAGGTTGTTGCCGATGGCTTTGAGAAGAAGTGCTGCAACTACTGAGCTGTCTACACCGCCTGAGAGGGCGAGAAGCACTTTCTTGTCGCCTACCTGACGGCGGATAAGTTCAACCTGGTCGTTTACGAAGTTCTTCATGTTCCAGTTTGTCTCGGCTTTGCATGTGTCGAATACGAACGATTTTACAGCCTCTTTGATGGCTTCTTCGTCGTTGGTGAACTGTGCGAGCTTTACTTCGCACTGTGCCTTGTCGTGGCCGGCTGACATTATGGGGTAGCCTGCGTTGTATATTTCGGGGTTTACGTCAATCTCTACTCCGTCGATTACGTTGTTGGGACCGCCGTTGATGATTATACCTTTTACGTTGGGAAGAGCCTTGAGCTCTTCGGCGGTTATGTCGTGCGGATAGATTTCGCTATATACTCCTAATGCGCGGATGGCTCTGGCTACCACGGTGTTTTCGTGGCTTCCGAGGTCCAGAATTACAATCATGTCTTGTTTCATACTGTTATATTGTATTTTAAAATGTTTTTAGTGGTTGATTTTCCCGTTATTATATATATGGTAAACGAAAATCTATGGAAATGGGTCGGGGTAGAGTATTTCGCAGGATTTTATAGGCTCATGAATAGTGTGTGCCATGAGCCGTGCTGTTCGGGAATCGAATTCACCTGAGATGATTCGTTGCATATTCTTTTCTGGATTTGTTGTTCCTGCGGATGGCTTGTTTTATAACTTGCCATCTTTTACGCTGCAAAGATACTAACAAACGAGCAAAATACAAAGCTTGCTTTGATATTTTACTGCGAGTGCAGTGTATCTTCGCCGTTTACGGCAAAGATAGCAAAAACGAGCGAGAAACATGAAGTTTACTTCAATGTTTTTCACAGCGAGTACAAAATGTTTTGTGTGTGTTGCTGTGTATTCGTTTGATTGAAACTTTTATGCTTCTGTTTTGATAGATATTGTAAGTCTGTCTGTTCTATATTATAAACGGATAAACTGTAGTCTTATGAAAAAAATATGTTTTCCTCACTATCTAAAAGGTGAGTTTGCTTCGCTTGCAGAGGCATTGAAGTTTCTGACAAAAAGTAAGGACACTTCTTTTTTGTCGTGTTATATGTTACGTGAGATTGTGCAATATAACGTTTGTTACCGCGATTATCTTCGTCAGCATGGCATAGAAGATTTGATTGAGCGTCTTATTGAGGAGGCTCCGCTGCTTAATGAAAATAAGATGTTGCTTGATTACTTGCGTGATTGGGCTTCGACCGAAAAATTGGCTGACTATGACATCCAATGTTACAACATCAAGGATAGAGTAACAATTTTGGGTCATACTTTCAATGGCTTGAAGGATATTTGTGGGCATGCTGAACTTTTCGGTTTTGATGGGTACAACGAATTGCATTGTTTCGCTCCTAACGAGATAGAACAGTATGATGATGTTCATGTAGGACAAATCTATGAAAAGTATCCGGTCTTTGATATTTCGGATTATTCGGACAATCGCACTTATCAGAATTATATATTTCGTACGGCGCCTATCACGGAAAATGATATGAATGAAGCATTTGAGACCTTCCACGGTTTCAATTTCTGTATGGTTCACGAGGGGATACCCGAAGAGATGTTACCTATTTTATATTATGGTGGCGATGGGAAATATATGTTGCTGGCGACAGCTAAGAAGCTGTTTGAATTTTATTAGAAAATAATTCTATATTTGCGCTGTTCATTTCGGCTTCTTTAACGGAGTTTATCTCCTTCGCACCTCGGCTATTTTCAAGCAAGCTTGAATAGCAC
>SUXT01000026.1 GCA_015060835.1 Bacteroidales bacterium | reverse complement strand
TTGCGACGACGGAATATTTATATTCCCAAAACTACAGCAAGCGAGTGAATGGAAGTTTACTTACATTTACAACGAGCGCAGCATAGTTTCGATATTATCAAAGGAGTGCCGAACGCAAGAGAGGTCTTCCTTTTTTCTTAGGAAAAAGTTCGGAGGGGGTTCTTAACCTATCGTATTGCAATAAACCGTACTACGCGAGGAAAACCCCTCCGTCTTCAATCGCGAATCGCGATTGAATCCACCTCCCCTTTAAGGGCAGGAGCTTTTTTGCTGATATTTAAAAGCATAGCATATATTGATTTAAAATAAATGTGTCCAAAGATTAGCTTAAAGGGCAGGAACTTTTTAGAATAGTTTTTTATCCATTGAAGGATGGGGGTGTACTTTTTAGGTATAATATCGCATAATCATTAAATATTTTTAAGAAATTTTATGGGCCTTTTTCCATCAGTTTCTTTTCTAACTAATTGATATTCAATTTAACTATTTTCTTTTTTATGCTAAAACTGCCCTCATCTAAAAAAAGTAAGCGCATTTTGCGAATCACGGTATTCGGTTTTCCTGCATGGTATAAAAACAAATGAAAGTTACCACTATGAAGTACCAAACGAATTGCAGTTAAGGAAGAATTATCCCTAACGTCATAACTAAACAAGGAGGGCCGGCTAATAGTCTTTACGACTTTCAGCCAGCCCTCATTATATTGAAGCAGGATTATATTACATCATGCCACCCATACCTCCCATGCCGGGAGCGCCCATAGGCATTGCGGGTTTATCCTCTTTCTTGTCAACAATCACACACTCTGTGGTAAGGAACATACCTGCGATAGAAGCAGCATTCTCGAGTGCAACGCGGGTAACCTTAGCAGGGTCAACCACGCCGGCTGCGAGAAGATTCTCGTATCTGTCGGCACGGGCATTGTAACCGAAGTCACCCTCGCCTTCGCGAACCTTCTGCACAACAACTGCACCCTCTTTACCTGCGTTGGCTACAATCTGACGGAGAGGCTCCTCGATTGCACGCTTAACAATCTCGATACCTGTCTTCTCGTCAGCATTTACTGCCTCAAGACCTTCGAGTGAATCGATTGCACGAACGTATGTTACACCACCACCGGGAACGATACCCTCTTCGATGGCTGCGCGTGTAGCGCAAAGTGCATCGTCAACGCGGTCTTTCTTCTCCTTCATCTCAACCTCAGAAGCTGCACCTACATAGAGAACTGCAACACCGCCTGAAAGTTTTGCAAGACGCTCCTGGAGTTTTTCCTTGTCGTAGTCGGACTTTGTTGTCTCAATCTGAGACTTGATATGTGAGATGCGTGTGTCGATAGCGTTCTTGTCGCCGTTGCCGTCTACGATTGTTGTAACCTCTTTGCTTACTGTAATCTTACCGCAAGAACCGAGCATTTCGAGAGTAGCCTGTTCGAGTTTGATGCCCTTCTCCTCTGATACAACGATACCACCTGTAAGTATTGCGATGTCCTCAAGAAGATCTTTGCGACGGTCGCCGAAACCGGGAGCCTTAACTGCACAAATCTTCAACTGTGAGCGGAGACGGTTCACAACCAATGTTGTGAGAGCCTCGCTGTCTACATCCTCGGCAATGATGAGGAGAGGACGGCCTGTCTGAACGGCTGCTTCGAGGATGGGAAGCATATCCTTGAGGTTGGAAATCTTCTTGTCGTAGATGAGGATATAGGGGTTCTCCATTTCGCACTCCATCTTCTCTGTATCTGTTACGAAGTAAGCCGAGAGGTAACCGCGGTCGAACTGCATACCCTCAACAACACCGATTGTAGTGTCGCGGCTCTTTGCCTCCTCGATGGTGATTACACCATTCTTAGATACCTTGCGCATTGCATCGGCAATGAGTTTACCGATTTCGCCATCGTTGTTTGCAGAGATTGTTGCAACCTGCTCAATCTTCTCGTAGTCGGCGCCTACATCCTCGCTCTGCTCCTTGATAGAAGCAACGATTTTGCCTACAGCCTTGTCGATACCGCGTTTGAGATCCATGGGGTTTGCACCTGCTGTTACGTTGCGGAGACCTTCGCTGATGATTGCCTGTGCAAGAACGGTAGCAGTAGTTGTACCGTCACCTGCGTCGTCGCCGGTCTTTGATGCAACTGCTTTAACGAGCTGTGCACCTGTATTCATGTATGCATCATCGAGCTCTATCTCTTTTGCTACGGTTACACCGTCCTTAGTAATCTGGGGTGCACCGAACTTCTTCTCGATAATTACGTTGCGACCTTTGGGGCCGAGTGTTACTTTTACTGCATTTGCCAATTCGTCGACACCCTTCTTGAGCTGGTCACGGGCATCCATATTGAATAAAATTTCCTTTGCCATGATTCTTAATTATTGATTATCCTAAAATAGCCAATACGTCGCTCTGACGCATAATCAAGTATTTAACACCATCGAGTTCCAACTCTGTTCCAGCATATTTGCCATAAAGAACATTGTCGCCGGGTTTTACAACCATTTCCTCGTCTTTTGTTCCGTTGCCTGTTGCAACTACTTCGCCCTGAAGGGGTTTCTCTTTTGCTGTGTCGGGGATGATGATTCCGCCGATTGTCTTCTCCTCTGCTGCTTTGGGCAGGATGAGAACTCTGTCTGCTAAAGGTTTGATATTCATAATTGTTTATTTTGTTGTTTTATTGTATTATAAGGTGTGTAACTTTTTACTGCGCTACATTATTATAGTAACGAAAAGTGTGCCAAATTGTTTTTGCACTGAAAATATTGCAAAATAGGACAATATTACAATATTCTTATGACATATTGCGCCAAAATGTCAGTCCTACTATACAAAAGGCTGCGCACGAGCGCAGCCTTTTGTATATATGCAATACTATATATTACTTGTTATAGAGCAACCATGCTTTCTGGAAATCGGCATCACCAGGGTGGTTAGCCTTGAATGACTCGCGTGCATCGGCTGCCTGCTGTTTGTCGTCGTATGATGCACATACCACGCGATACATACCTGTTGTGGGGTTCTGCACTACAAGTGCATTGTAGCCTTCGCCTACGAGTTTCTGACGGAGTGCATCGGCATTGGTCTTTGAAGAGAAGCTGCCGCATACTACGCTGAATGCTTTAAGCGAGCCAGCTACACCGGTTGCAAGAACAACCTTCTCAGAACGGTAAGTTGCATCAGCCTTAGGTGTTGTGCTGCTTGTTACGGGAGCAATCTCAATGGGGTCTGAAGCCTGTGATTCACCCTGTACAAGTTCCTGCTGCTTAGCCTGGTCATAAGCTGTCTTGTACGCACTCTCTTTCTTTGATTTACATGAACTGAATGAGAGTACCATGCATACTCCGAGTCCTAATAAGAAAATCTTTTTCATCTATCCTTTATATTTAAATATTATTTGTTTCGGTATTTATTCTGCAAAAATAATCATAAACATCAGATTGTTCAAGAAGAAGTTGAAACTTTTTTATAATTTTCAATATTTTATTCTTACTTCTGAATGAAAATTCAGTATCTTCGCACAGAGTATGTAATAATAAACAACTAAAACATTTTGAATGATGAGAAAAAGTTATACAATTTTCGCATTTTGCCTGATGGCGCTTACAGGTTGTGCCGTACAGACACAAAAGGAGTGCTCTACCAAAAGTTCGTGTGAGATAAAAGAGGTTGAGTGCGTGGATATTGACTACGACAAATATTTCACTGAAAACACATTGCGTTTCGATTTTCAGCACTATGGCAACTCCGAGAGCGAGAATTATGCTTTCGACGGCATGAAGCATGAAGGCATTTGGGCCGGTTCACACAAGAGCCTGATAAACACATTCGGATACGGCGAGCAGCTTTTCCGCATCGTCGACACTGAGGAGCAGAAGGTTATCTATCAGAATGGTTATTGCACCCTGTTCAACGAGTGGCAGACTACAGCAGAGGCACAGAAGACAGCACGTTCGTACCCCGAGAGCCTTATCTTCCCTTGCCCAAAGAGAAATTTCACTGTCGAGATTTATGCACGCAACAAGTCTACTAAAGTTTTCGAGAAGAAATACTCTTACACTGCAAACATAAACGATTATAATATAAAGCCTTATAAAACAGAATACACATCTGAAGATATTCACATTGGCGGCAGCATAGAGCACAGCCTTGATATTGTGTTGCTTCCAGACGGATTCACAGCGGATGAGAAGGAGAAGTTCATGGAGGCCTGCAACGCATGGCGTGATGCTCTCTTCGGCTACGAACCTTTTACATCGGAAAAACAGCGCATAAATATTCGTGCAGTGTGGGCGCCCTCGAAGGAGTCGGGCATTAGCATCCCCGGCAAGGGAGAGTGGAAGGAGACACTGCTCGATTGCCGTTTCTACACATTCGGAAGCGAGCGCTACCAGATGACCACAGAATTCCAGAAGGTTAGGGATGTTGCAGCCGCTGCACCCTACGAAGCTATATTCATACTGACAAACTCCGACAAATATGGTGGCGGAGGCATATACAACTATTATGGATTAGGCTCTGCCGGAAAGACCGGCCGCACAGGAGAGGTCTATGTGCATGAATTCGGACACAGCCTTATGGGATTGGGCGACGAGTATGTAGAGGTCGGTAACACGGTAAGTGCCTTCTACCCTGCCGACAAGGAGCCATGGGAAGCCAATCTGACAACATTTGTCAACTTCGACAAGAAAAAGTGGAAGAGCATGATAGCCGAAGGTACTCCCCTACCCACACCGGTCAACGATTCACTCATAAAACTACCTGACACACAATGGCCTATTGGAGCATACGAAGGCGGCGGTTACTTGGAAAAGGGCATCTATCGTCCGTGGCCCAAGTGTATGATGAACCAGTTGTATAACTTCTGCCCCGTATGTCAAGCGGCCATTAAAGAGTATCTCGACTACATTTGTAAATAACGTAAGTTCGAAATAAAATTCAAACAGCTTCTCATTCGAACTCCCTCGCCCTATGGGCACTCCCTCATATCCAAGAGGGAGAGTGTATTCTATTTCCCTTATGGGAGGTTCTATAAATTAGTTAACACTGTTGAAGTTGCTTTTACTCGCTATGCAATTTGTGAACAAGTTCACATTGCGCTCGTTTAACCGCAACTTTCGAGCTGATTTTTGAATTTATATCGAGTAGATTGTCTTTTTTAACGAAGGCGCAACCTTCGTGTTGCAACTGAGTGAAAATAGACAAGATGCCTATATAAAACAAAAAGCGGCCGAAATAGAACTGCCCTTGTAGAGATTAATTTAATAGTAATTTATAGAACTTCCCTTATATCGAATTGACGTTAAATAAATGAGACTGCACATTTTCAATCCGCACACCGACCTCGCACTCGCCAACAACCGCGAGAACTACATGCCATCGGCAAATGTAAGGCGTATGGTGTGCGAATTGGAGATGTTGCCAATGTGGTTCGCAGCCCCCGGCGACTCGATACTGACCACCTCTCCGACAGACAACATTTTCGTCGAAAAGGCAAAGGAACTGTTCGGTATAAACGTAAATTTCATAGACGAGAGCAAGGCTGCCGGGCACTCTTTCAGCAGCATTGAACCGTGGGGGTGGAATGTATCCCTGCGCCGTCGGTTATCAAATATCGGTATAAATGAAAAACTGCTTCCCACTGATGAGCAGTTGGCAAATTATCGCTCGCTGTCGGGACGCGACAAGGATGTAGAACTGCTGAATGCCATCTGCGGCAAGGAAGGCATATTCAACGCAGAAATAATCAACAACATAGAGGATTGCCGCAAATACGCCACAGAGCATTCCCGCTGCATATTCAAAGCCCCATGGTCGGGCAGCGGCAAAGGCTTAAGATGGTGCTTCGGTGTGTACGACGACAAGAGCGACGGATGGTGCCGCAGAGTGATTGAAGAGCAAGGCTTTCTCGCGGCAACACCTATATACGACAAGATTCTTGATTTTGCCCTCGAATACCATAGCGATGGCAACGGCGGCATTAAATTCATCGGATACTCACTATTCGACACAAACACCAAAGGCGCTTACCGCGGGAACATATTGCAGAGACCTGAAAAACAGCGAGAAAAACTTTCGCAATATATTCCCATTTCTTCAATAGACAACACGCAAAAAATAGTTCAAGAACAACTGACACGCATCTACGGCAACAAATATCGCGGATATTTAGGCGTAGACATGATGGTGTGCAAAACCAGAGAATCATACGCCATCCACCCATGCGTAGAGGTAAACATGCGCATGAATATGGGAGTGCTCTCTGTGATTCTCGCCGAACGCTACCTGTCAGAGAATAGCAGCGCTACATATACAATAGAATATTGCGGCGAGCAAGGTGCTGCACTGAGTAAATTGAGAATGCTCGAAAAAGAGCACCCACTTCAGATAGAATCGGGTAAGATAGTGTCGGGCGCGATGCCCCTTGTCCCCACTACCCCATCAAGCTGTTATCTTGCATATATTGTTGCGCGATAATTTTTTCGAAAAAGTATTGCATTTCTCAGTTATTTTCGTGACTTTTGCAATCCGTTTATACAATAGTGTAATTATCTATTAAAAGCTAAGCACGACAAATCATTTATTGATTATTATCAACTCACTGATTCATAACCAAGACCATTCACTTGGTACATTTTCAAACAAGTAACATTTAAGAAGTTAAGACAAAAGGCATCCGACAAAGACAGCGTAAGCCAAAAGCAAAGTATCAAGTCAACTTGAATACTTGAAATGCCTTACACCCTATCCTAAAGGACTACAAACTTTATAACAAATAACAATACAAAGCGACAGCATAATAAACGGCGCTATCATCAACCATCACAAAAAGGGAAAGAAGCCTTCTTCTGCTACAGAGGATAAAGGGACGGAAATAAGAAGCTGTTTAGAAACTGTTTGAATTTTATTAGAAAATAATGAATATTTGCGATGTTCATTTAAACAGCTTCTAAGCAAAAGAATATTTTTTTTGCTTTTTTAACATATAACAGATATATAAATAGGTTTTTACCCCCCTCTATTATTGATGAGTTCAATAACTAAAACAATATTATTAACAAAAGAATTTTTATGTAATTAATTTTCAAAATTTCATTTTATAAAAGTAAACAGTATGCCTAAAACAAACAAAAGAATTTTAAAAATTTCCATGAACAAAGAAGAAGAATGCAGTAGTAGCAAAGATGACATTAACGACCTGATTAATTTGTATTTAGAGCAAAGAGCCACTAAAAGACAGAGGTTTAAAGTTTTAGAACATCTTGATAAATCTGCAGAACATAGATTAGTTTTTAACCTTGCAGCAGCAGGGCTTGCAGCCATGGAGCCATGGATCAATGAAAGCAAACAGCGCCCTGAAAAAAAATGTAAAACCGGAAAAGATATCCTTCCGGCAGATATAATGAAAAAGAAAAAATTTTAATAAGAAGTTTATGAGAAGGAGAAAGCGAATTTGGCTAATGGCTGCATACAATTACTGAGGAAAACAGGATTGTAATTTTAAGTTTTTTTCAACCCTAAACATAGGTTGAAAGGGGATTGACACCCCGAACCATAGTAATAAAACGGCATACTTTTTAATTTTTTATATCATGAATAACACAAGAACAATGTCTCCCACCGAGACAGAATGCATCAGTCTGCTTGATTCGCTCAAGCAAAGGAACAACAAGAAGAAATTCTCTAACAGTGAGGACAAACTTCTTTGTGAAGGCATCCGTACAAACGAAAATGTAGCTTTGCAATTCTTGAAGGTCTTTAAAACCGTAGCAGTGGCCAAAAAGTATCGTTTCTCAGTGCAGCAAAGTCTCGCAGTCCGCGACTCTATCATCAGTTTCGAAAAGGTGCGTAACGAGTTCTTTTTTGAGACCATCGAGCCGATGTATAAGAAATTCGCAGCAATATACAAATTTGATGAGCAGCTCACAAAGTTCCTCATTTTCCACAGTTTTTGCGCGAATGGAAAGTACAGCGAGCTCCGCACTTACAAGGCTGAAAACAACTGCAAATTATTAACATGGTTCTCCAACATCGCCGCACAAAAATTCCACAAGCAGCTCATAGAACTTGGATGGCTCAAAAAGCCTGATGAAACCATCATTGACTTCGACAGTCTCGACGAGGAGGAGACCATGGAGGTTCTTGACATTCTCGTTAACGACCACCTCAAGGAATCACTATGCTATGCCAACAACCCGCTATTCATGCAGGAGATTTCCAATTTGAAAGAGCAGGATGAGAGAGATTGCGAGAATAGTGCCACATCCGATGCAGAGGGCAACGATGTTTCTCGCCAGAAGTTCAAAAAAGCATTCGTAAAAATCGGACACAAGGAAATGCACGATCTTCTGTATGAACTCTACGTCAAGCACACAGCAAAAGATGAGGTCATGCGAAAGTTAGGCATGGAAGAGTTGTGTTTCGCCAAAGCCCTTAAGGTTTCGGTAAAAACATTGTTCGACCTTCTGAAAGAGGTAGGCTACATACATTGGGAACGTTGGAACGCGAAAACAAAGAAGTTCGAGAAGGTCAACCTCGTCACCATCGCACTATCAAAATCCTCCAGAACTCTGAACATCACAAATTCGGAGAGTGCCTTCAATTATGCCGAGAACACCATATCGCAGGAAGCTACTGATATAAACTACTACTGGGGCGACTATCTGACAAAATACTCCGACTGCAACAGCCAGGAAGAGAAGTTTCAGCACTTTCTCATAGACACAGCCCTCAAATGCCAAATGGACGAAAGGATGTTTGCCATTTGGAGAGCACGACAAATCGACCACGAATCCGGCAAGGAGATTGCAATGCGTATTCAGATTCCCGAATACCGTGTGAATCAAATATTCCACGATGCCAAGAAGAAGATTACAGACAGAATCCTGGCTTTGATTTCCAAATAACAGATGAGAAATGAAAGAGAGAGAGCAGATACGACACAACCTCACAACTATTCAAAAACGGCAGCTTCAGACGCAAAGACTGAAACTGCCGTTTTTTTGAAGTTTATACAGTGACATTGTGCCATAATATACAAACTTCTTTGTCGTTTTTCAATTTCGGCTTTAGGCATATACTTTGCATCAACTTAGGGCATCACCATACACCCAGCACTTTCAAAACCAAACATTCTTATCCGAAAAAGGGCGAGCCGATGTGGCTCGCCCTTATCAAATATTGATGATATGTCTCTATCAACGGATAACCTTTGTAGTCTTTATTGTACCGTTTGCATAAACTGTCTTAACGATATTCACACCGTCGAAGGCTGTTGCAGAAACTTTACCGTCTGCGCTGTAATATGTTACAGATACGACCTCACCCTCTGCATCGTCAACAATGTCATCGCTGATAGATGTTTCGTTGGCAAGAACGAACTTCCATCTCGAAGGATCTGAGTTGTAAGCCCAGAAACAGATGTGTCCCCAACTTGCCTTTCCATCGTCGTGTCCGAGGATGTGGAGGAACGGATATGTTTCGTTGTTGGATGCGAAATTGAGAACAGCGTCATATGAACCAATGTTATACTTCACACCACCTGCGCTTCTTGCAAAATAGAGAAGCTTTGTCTCGCTCATGGGGAGACGAACTGACCATTCATCCCATGTACCCATGTATTGACCGGTTGCCTTATTCTTGAGGTACATATACTTGCAGTTAGCCATAGTTTCGATAGCGCTTGTGTCGCCCTCTTCGATAATCCATGTATATGCATCGGCAGTACCGTTGGCCTCGTCGAGGAATATTCCCCAGTAGGGCTGGTACTCGCTTGTAATCTGAGGATCGGCTTTGTCGTTCTTGTCAACGAAGATTGCCATTTCCTTACCCTGAATCTGGTAGAATGTAGGATTGGTACTTACAATGTAGTATTCGTTGCCGTAAACGATGGGAACTACTTCCAGACTTGCGAGAGCCTCAATATTATTCTGCAATGCATCTGCTGCCTTCTTTGCAGCTGCTGCATCCTTTGTATCGGCAAGAGCCTGAGCAGCTACGAGAGCAGCCTTGAATGCGGGAACACCTTCGCCGTTGTACTGACCGGGGCTGTTACCGAATGCGTCAGCGGTGAAGCCCGATGCTTCAACAGCTGCGAGCACGCTCTCCAACCACATGATACCGAAGTTGTCGACTGTTACCTTGTAGATTTCCCACTCGCTCTGACCGTCAAACTCGAAGAGTTCGTTCTCAATATCAGCAAAAGGACATGCGCCCATACCGCCTCCCCAGTCCTGCAAGAGGAATGTTGCTTCCTGACCGTCGAGTTCTGAAGATTCGTCCTCTACAATACCAGTGCATGTCATATTGAACATATCTGCGTGTGTTGCATGCTCCTTGATGGTAAATGCAGCTGCCTCTGTCTTGAAGTATGTGCTGTTCACATCGCCCCAAACATTGGGAGTCTTCACATAGTAGTCCTTAGCGAGACTGTGGAGATAGTATTTGCCTTCGCCTGCATCCTCGAATGTGAAGAGACATACGCTGTTGGGATATTTGCTTTCATACAATTTTGTACCTGCATAGTATCCTGAACCTTCGCCGATAACCTCAGCGCCGTCAGAATCGAACTTGTTCAAGTTTCCGTAGAGGATATAGAAGCCGCCGTCAACAATCTGCGAAACATCTGTTACCTTCTCGGCAATCTTCAGGTTATAGGGGTCCTGCTCGGGAACATCGTCGGGGTCGTATGTGCTGCCGTCTGTTATACCGAAGTCTGTCGGAGCACGGTTGTAAGAGTTGCTTGCACGGCTCACCATGCGGTAGCGGAATGCAGAAACAGCCTCGTCGAGGTTCACCTGAACGTAAGAGTACTCTCCTACATCGGGAAGGATGTCATGGCTATCGTTATATGCTGTATGGAAATATGTTCCATGGTTACCGTCAACGAGTGCGGCAATGCCGCCACCATCTGTTGAACAGAGTGAGTTCACTTCGAACATATCCTCGCGCAGAGGAATCAGTTCGCCTGCAGCATCGTAGAGTTCGAATTCGCCGAGACAGAACATTACAGTACCGCTGCCGTTGTAGTTGTCCTGTCTTGTAGCTTTGGTTACAGTTATGCGGATAACATCTGTAGGCTCGCTCATGTAGAGCAGAGGTGAATCCCAGATGTAGCTGTTGTTTACATTGCCGCCTTCACGTTCACCGGGAAGTCCGTCTTTCTCGGTAAAACGTATCGGGAGTGAATATACCCGATCTACGCGTGCATCGAAGAAGTTGTCAAGAGCCGATGTAAGTTCCTCAATCATAAGGGTTACATCCACCAGTGCTGTGAGGTTGTCAATGCGGATGTTTGCCTCGTCTACAAGCGAAATGAGATGGTCGACATACTGTTCGGGATATGAGCCTACTGTCCAGCCGTCATTGCCGTCTGTGAATGTAAGACCGGCCTCGTTTATCAGATACTCGATGGAGTCGGTAAGGAGGTAGAGGTACTGTTTGCGATATTGTGCCGAGAGAATGTCTATCTGGCTTGCCTTGCGGACAGCTTCGTCTGCATTGGCATTGTCCGATGCAATGATTGCACGACCTTCGGCAACAGCATCCTTCAGGCTTTCGTACTCTCCATCGTCTTCGCTCTCGATATAACCCTGGATTGTGAGCAGAGAGTCTGCCACGTTGACGGCTGTCTGAAGCTGTGCCTCGATTGCTGTACCTTTGATGTTCTTGATGTTTGCGCGATATATATTCCATGCATAGCTGTATGTATATTCAGCATCCTCTGCCATAACTGCCTCGTTGACGATTGCCATGCGGATGAAACGTCTCTGACCGAGGTAGAGGTTCTCGTCGCAAGAGATGATAAACGAACCGGGAACAGTGTCGCACTCCTGGAATTTGTACTTACCTGCATAGAATGAATTGTTTACCCATTGTGCATATTCCGAACCTTCGACCTTGCCTGCAGGATTGTATACGTAGTGTCCGTTTGCGGGCCAGTAGATGAAGTAGGTGTTCTCCTCGCCGGTAGGAATGAAAGTGATGAGGTCAGCAGCAGAAGGGGTGAGAGCTGCACCGTAGGGAGAGTGGTAGAATGCATTGCCATAGTAAACATCTTCGCGACCGAAGTCGGGATTGTCTGCACCATAGTCGTATGTATAGTCGCTACCCTTCATTACAAAGACACCGCCTTCGGCGATTTCGTCGAGTGTCGTAACCTTGTCGCCAAGTTCGAATCCATATTCGGGATAGGGAAGATACTCGACACCACCTGCTGTGATACCTACAGTTGTAGGCATGTTCTTTCTGTTTACACGAGAGAACCATCTGAGCTGGAACTTTGACATAGGCTCAGGCAATGTTATCTCAATGTAGTGATATGCCTGGGGCAATGTTCCACTTGAATATGTACCGTGGAAATAGGTAGATGTCTTGCCGTCTACAAGTGCAGCCAAGCCATCACCGTCGTTGTTTGCAACAGCGTTGGTTGTAAGCATATCCTCTGTCAGCACAACATCGTTGCCCTCTTCATCGTAGATGCGGAACTCCGACATGGTGAAGAAGGGGAAACCGGGACCGTATCCGGCGCTGAGTCCGTCATAGCTGTGCTGCGACAGCGTGTCGGTGGTGTTGGTGGTTACTACTGTGAAACGGAACGAACTTATAGGTTCGTCAAACTCGAAAAGGCGTGTGGTAAGCTCATTGCTATCGCCTGTAAAACGACCGGGGAGACCATCCGCTGTTGTGAGCGTGATTGGCAATACGTCTCCGGCTACAAGGACTGCCGAAAAGAGAAGTCCTGTCAGAAGTGATAAAAATTTCTTCATAAGCCTTTGTGTTAAACTTTATATTAAACAAACTTTATATTAAAGAGGTGTTAAAGATTTTTATTCAAAACAGATATACTTGTTGTACATAATAATGGCAAATAAAGTACATTTTTTGTAAAAAAACAAATACCACACCCTATTTGCCATTATTTTAACACAGAAACAATAATCTACTTATCGTTTGTGCTGCGCCCCGACTCGCTTATCATGTGCATCAGCGCTTTGTTGAAGGCACGTGATTTTGTCAGCGACTCTATCGTCATGTGCATGCGGTAATTCCACACGTGCCCACGGTTCGAGGGGATGTTGATGCGTTCTTCGAACGGGTCTTTGCGACGGAGTCTGCTCTCCATAGCCATCCAGTCCTGCCAAGCTATCAACGCAAGCATCGAGGGCGATTGCAGATGCTGCATCACAATGGCTTTTGCTGTTGTTGCGTCCAACTCTACGGGTGCTCTACCTTCGAGTCCCAGCGAATTGTTGTAGAAGTGTTGCGTGTCGTCGCTGTTCTCCAGCCACCATTCGCGCAATGTGCTCATATCGTGGGTAGAGGGAGTTGCCACGGAAAGGTAGGGATACTCTTCGGTGCGGGCAAAACTTACACCGTACTCTTTGGGCATACGCTGTATCTCAAGCGACAACACTTGCAGGTTCTTCATTGCCCAGGGCACACAGGCAGGTATCATACCCAGGTCCTCGCCACAGACGGTCATTGATGTTGCGCTGAGCAGAGGGGTGAGCTTTTTCATTGCCTCCTCGAACCAGAAGTTTGTATGGCGATGATAGAAGAAATCTTCGTATATCCTGTCGAACGCTGCACGGTCGTACTCTCCAAGACGTTTGTAGCATTGGGTGTCGAATGCCATTATACGGGGATGGTATAGCGAGGGGGTATGCTCATCGGGAATGAAAAGCAGATCGGCAGGGGCATCTGAGGGGAGGTCGGCAGAGGATGCGCATGAGTGTTCTGCTGCATTGAAATTGAACCCGGCTGCCTTTATCTCTTCCGCGGACAACGGCATGCTTGGTCTGAAGTGTCCCGACAGTCCGCTTGAAACGTGCGAAGGAATCTCCCATATTCTGAAGAATCCGAGTATGTGGTCTATGCGGAAGGCATCGAAAAAGTTTGCCATGTATTTCAGACGGCGCCGCCACCACGAGTAGCCGTCGCGTGCCATAATCTCCCAGTTGTATGTAGGGAAACCCCAGTTCTGACCATCAGCCGAGAATGCGTCCGGCGGTGCACCCGCCGAACCGCGACGGTTGAAAAGTTCCTTATAGCACCAGACATCCACTCCGTCGGGTGCCACGCCAATGGGAATATCACCCTTGAGTGCCACATTGAGCGAGAGTGCATAGGAATGGGCATCTTTCAATTGGGTGTATAGAATGTATTGCACCACCGCGTGGTATTGCATCTCGCGCTGTGCTTCGGGGTACTCCTTGAGCACCCTTTCGTATGTTCTGTTGTCGTAGGTGTCATATTTTCCCCAATTGCCGGGACCGGGGCATATCTTGCCCGAAAGAAGACGGTAGAGACAATAGGGGCGGAGCCACTCCTGCTGCTCCTGTTCGAACTGTTTGAAGCCGTCTGAGGCGATATACTCCTCGCCGCGCTCATCGTAGAGTTTGCGCAGATAGGCACCTTTGAGTTCGTTCACGGCTGTATAGTCGAAGGTCGCTCCATCGTTCAGCCTCTTTGCGCGTCGCTCAAAACCTGCACGCGCCCTGCCGTCCTTCAGCCGGGGCAATGCCGAAATATCGACATATTGCGGGTGCAGCGCAAACACCGACACGCAGTTGTAGGGATATGAATCTCCAGCGCCGCCATATATGGTCGTGTCGTTGACGGGCAACAGCTGCAACACGTGCTGCCCTGTCTCGGCAAGCCACTCGGCAAAAAGTTTTATGTCTCCGAAGTCGCCTACACCCCAACTCTTTTCGGAGCGGAGCGAAAAAAGAGGTATAACGGTTCCAGCCACACGCAGACGCGGTGCACCGAAGTCGAGTCCCTCGAAGGTCAATCGGCGCACAACCGGCTGCCCTTCATCGGTAACATAATATGTACGGTTCCCACCCGGTTCCCAACGCGCAGCACCGGTCTTTTTATTGTAAGCCACAAATTTGAAACTCAATATCCTGCCACGCAGCGCTTCTGTATCAACCGCACATTGCATACGATTAAAGCCAACGGCAATCATAGGTATTGCACGTTCAAGCGACCATCCTCCCAACTGTCCGGCATCGCCTGCCAGAAGAAGTGTCTCGCCATCTTCGAGCCCACATACGGGGAGATCGAAAATAAGCGCATCGGGGCGCTCTTCAGAAAATGTAACTTTACCGTAAGTCAAAGTTACATTCTGGTAAAATTTCTTAAACAATCCTGTCTGCATATAGTTACAGAAAGGCGAGTCGAGCCACTTGTCATAAACAATCCACGACGAACATTCGCTGCCGAAATCTACTGTGTGAGGCATCCCACCCCACTCGCTGCGAACAAGTTCATCGGCACGAATTATTTCGTAGCCATACTTTATGTTATTTACATCACAATCAAGGGTTAAGAAACCAGCCCACACACCGGGATTCTCCTCTTCGAGCATCAAGTTGCCCTTTGCCTCCTCGCCTGTAGGCCTACGGAAACGATAACACACCCGCACGGCATCACTGCCGGATGTATTAAATTCTATTTTGAAGTTCAATCTGCGCATATCGCAAAATTATTTTTACAATTAAATCACTTTATATCTCTTGAGAACAGATAATTCTTTAAGACTCGAAGCGCGAATATACAAACAAATTGATAAAATATACAAAAAAATGCAACAAATATACACTACCGAAACAAAAAAACATCTGTTTGCGAATGTTATACTATAATTAAAACCGAACGCACGCACGTTTATTATTATAAAATACGCCAAAAAACGTCTTGCATTTGAAAAGAAAACACTATATTTGTAAAATTTTACACCCAACATCGCTTTTCGAAAGCGCCAATGAGGTTTAAAATCAATCAAAAAGAGTAATAATAAAAACAAATAAGTAACTATGGATAACAGACTTTACATTTTTGACACCACTCTCCGCGACGGCGAGCAGGTGCCCGGATGCCAGCTGAACACAGTAGAAAAGATTCAGGTTGCAAAGCAGCTTGAAATGCTTGGCGTGGATGTTATTGAAGCAGGCTTCCCCATCTCCAGCCCCGGAGACTTCAATTCGGTAATTGAAATATCAAAGGCAGTAACATGGCCCACAATATGCGCACTTACCCGTGCCGTAGAGAAAGATATCGACTGTGCAGCAGAAGCATTGAAGTTTGCAAAGCACAAACGTATCCACACCGGTATCGGCACAAGCCCCTCGCATATCAAATACAAATTCAACAGTACACCCGAAGAGATTATCGAGCGCGCTGTTGCAGCTGTTAAGTATGCAAAGCGTTATGTGGAGGATGTGGAATTCTATGCAGAAGATGCAGGCCGCACCGACAACGAATACCTCGCACGTGTCATTGAGGCTGTGTGCAAGGCAGGTGCTACCGTGTGCAACATTCCCGACACAACAGGTTTCCGCACCCCCTATGAGTATGGCGAGAAAATCAAGTACCTCTATGAGCATGTAGATGCTTTTGCAGCAGGTCGTGCCATCCTCTCTACCCACTGCCACAACGACCTCGGCATGGCTACAGCCAACACTGTTGCCGGTGTCCTCAACGGTGCCCGTCAGGTAGAGGTTACAATCAACGGTATCGGTGAGCGTGCCGGAAACACCTCACTCGAAGAGATTGCGATGATTTTCAAGACACACCCCGACCTGGGCATCGAGACAAACATCAACACACAGAAGATTTACCCCACAAGCCGCATGGTGTCAAGCCTCATGAATATGCCTGTGCAGGCAAATAAAGCCATCGTTGGCCGCAACGCATTCGCACACTCATCGGGTATCCACCAGGATGGTGTATTGAAGAACGTTTGCACATATGAGATTATGGATCCCAAGGAGGTAGGTATCGACGACAACTCAATCGTACTTACAGCCCGCAGCGGTCGAGCAGCCCTCAAACACCGTCTCTCTGTTCTCGGAATAGAGGTTGAAGGCGAGAAACTCAACGAAATCTACGAGCAGTTCCTCCGCCTCGCCGACAGAAAGAAAGAGATCAACGACGATGATATATTGATGCTCGCAGGTGCAGACCGCAGCACAAACAAAGGCATCAAACTCGAACATCTTCAGGTTACCACCGGCATCAACCTCCGTTCGGTTGCAAGCATCGGTTTGCGCATTGCAGGCGAGCTCTTCGAGGCAGCATCTACCGGCAACGGTCCTGTAGACGCAGCCATCAGCGCCCTGAAGCAGATAATCAAGCGCGACATGACACTGCGCGAGTTCACCATCCAGGCCATCAGCAAGGGCAGCGACGACGTAGGTAAAGTACACATGCAGGTTGAATACAACGGTGTCAACTACTATGGCTTCGGCGCAAACACCGACATTGTTTCGGCTTCTGTTGAGGCATATATCGACTGTATAAACAAATTCCGTGACTAACAGACAAAGATGAACACACTTTTCGACAAAATATGGGACTCGCACATCGTCCACAAAGTGGAGGACGGTCCCACACAGCTCTACATCGACAGGCTCTATTGCCACGAAGTAACATCGCCACAGGCTTTTGACGACCTCAGAAGCCGTGGTATCAAATGTCTTCGCCCCGACAAGATCTACTGTATGCCCGACCACAACATACCTACCTTGAATCAGGACAAGCCCATCGAGGAGCCTGTATCACGCAATCAGGTGGAGACATTGACACGCAATGCACATGAGTTCGGACTCACCCACTTCGGCATGAAACACCCCAAGAACGGTATCATACACGTTGTAGGTCCTGAGTTGGGACTCACACTCCCCGGTATGACAATAGTTTGCGGCGACTCGCACACCTCCACACACGGAGCAATGGGCGCAATTGCATTCGGTATCGGTACAAGCGAAGTGGGCATGGTGCTCGCATCGCAGTGCATATTGCAGCAGAAGCCCAAGTCCATGCGCATAACCGTTGACGGCGAATTGGGCAAGGGCGTAACTGCAAAGGATGTAGCGCTCTACATAATCTCCAAGATGACCACCAGCGGTGCAACAGGCTACTTTGTAGAATACGCCGGTTCGGCCATCCGCTCAATGAGCATGGAGAGCCGCCTTACACTCTGCAACCTCTCTATTGAGATGGGTGCACGCGGCGGAATGGTTGCTCCCGACGAGATTACATTCGAGTATATCAAAGGACGCGAATATGCTCCCCAGGGCGAGGAGTGGGAGAAGGCTGTTGCATACTGGAAGACACTTCCCAGCGAGCCCGATGCAGTGTTCGACAAGGAGATTGTATTCGATGCAGCCGACATTGAGCCCCGCGTAACATACGGCACCAATCCCGGTATGGGTATCGGCATCAGCGAAGCTGTTCCCGCAGTAGATACAATGCCCGAAGCAGGACAGGCATCATACATCAAGTCGCTCGAATATATGGGATTCGCTCCCGGCGAGAAGCTCGAAGGTCATCCCATCGACTATGTATTCATCGGTTCGTGCACAAACGGCCGCATCGAGGACTTCAGAGCATTCGCTGAGATTGTGAAAGGACACAAGAAAGCCGACAATGTGGTAGCATGGATTGTTCCCGGTTCATGGAATGTCTATCGTCAGATTGAAGAGGAGGGCCTTGCAGCAATATTCACTGAAGCAGGATTCGAATTGCGACAGCCCGGATGCTCGGCATGTCTCGCCATGAACGAGGACAAGATTCCCGCAGGAAAATATGCCGTATCGACCAGCAACCGCAACTTCGAAGGCCGCCAGGGACCGGGCGCACGCACCATCCTTGCAAGCCCCTATGTTGCAGCCGCAGCAGCTATCACAGGTACAATAACCGACCCGCGCAAATTCCTTTAAGGGTGGTTCTATAAATTAGTTCGAGGCGATTTTTGAGTTTATTTCGAGTATATTGTTTGTTTTTACGATGGCGCAACCTTTGTGTTGCAACTGAGTAAAAATGAAGAAGATGCCGAAATAAAACAAAAAGCGACCGAAATAGAGCACACCCAGCAAAGAAATATAGATTAATAATTTATAGAACCACCCTTAAGGAGATTCTGCCTTTAAAAGAAAAAGACAATGAAAAAAGAAAAATTCAACATAATAAAAGACTCCTGCATTCCCCTCCCTTTGGAGAATGTAGACACTGACCAGATTGTGCCCGCACGATTCTTGAAAGCAACAACACGCGAGGGCTTCGGCGAAAATCTCTTCCGCGACTGGCGCTTCGACGAGCAGGGCAACAAGATTGAGAGTTTCGTGCTCAACGACCCCACATATTCGGGACGCATCCTTGTGGCAGGCAAGAACTTCGGTTCAGGTTCGAGCCGCGAGCATGCTGCTTGGGCTATAGCCGACTATGGTTTCCGCGTAGTAGTTTCAAGTTTCTTTGCAGATATTCACAAGAACAACGAGCTCAACAATTTCGTGCTCCCTGTAGTCGTTACCGAGCAATTCCTCAAGGAGCTGTTCGATTCGATATATGCCAATCCCCGTACAGAGGTGATAGTAAACCTGCCCGAGCAGACAATCACAAACACCGCGACAGGAAAATCGGAGACATTCGAGATTAACGCTTACAAGAAACACTGTCTGATGAACGGACTCGACGACATCGACTACCTATTGAGCAACAAGGACAAGATTGAGAGCTGGGAAGCAGCACGATAAACAATTAAAAGACAAATACCATGAATATAAAGTTAGCAGTGCTTCCCGGCGACGGAATAGGTCCCGAAATCATAGCACAGGCATTGGAAGTAACAAAGGCCGTATGCAACAAGTTCGGTCACACATTGGAATATAAGAAAGGACTCGTAGGCGCATGCGCCATCGATGCCACAGGCAACCCCTACCCCGACGAGACACACGAACTCTGCATGGAGAGCGATGCTGTACTTTTCGGCGCAGTAGGCGACCTGCGTTTCGACAACAATCCCTCGGCTAAGGTGCGCCCCGAGCAGGGACTTCTTGCAATGCGCAAGAAGCTCGGTCTCTATGCCAACCTTCGCCCCGTAACCACATTCGACTCGCTGATAGACAAATCGCCCCTGCGTGCCGACATCGTAAAAGGTGCCGACTTCATGTGCATACGCGAACTCACCGGCGGTATGTACTTCGGACGTCCCCAGGGTCGTTCCGAGGATGGCAACACAGCATACGACACCTGCGTATACACACGCGAAGAGATTGAGCGCATCGTAAAACTCGCATACGAATATGCGATGAAACGCCGCAAGAAAGTAACCGTCGTAGACAAGGCAAACGTGCTTGCTACCTCACGCATGTGGCGACAGATTGCAAACGAGATTGCCCCCCAGTATCCTGAGGTTGAAACAGAATTCATGTTCGTCGACAATGCAGCAATGCGTCTTATCCAGTGGCCCACATCATTCGACGTGATGGTAACCGAAAACATGTTCGGCGACATTCTCACCGACGAAGGCTCGGTAATCACAGGCTCTATGGGACTGCTTCCCTCTGCTTCTATCGGTGTGCACACATCACTCTTCGAGCCCATACACGGCTCATGGCCCCAAGCGGCAGGACAGAACATCGCCAACCCCCTTGCTACCATCCTGTCGGCAGCAATGATGTTCGAATATGCATTCGGACTGATGGAAGAGGGTGCACTCATACGCGAGGCCGTAGATGCATCTATGGCTGCCAACGTATGCACTCCCGACATACAGACAGAGAGCGACACCAAGTATGGCACAGCCGAGGTGGGCGCATGGATTGTGGATTACATCAACAAGAAGTAATACACACCCTTCAACAACAGGAGCCTGCCCGATTTTATAAAAAAATCAGGCGGGCTCTTTCGCTCAAAAACAAACAACAAAAAGCAGAAGATAGGAGATTGTAAGTAATGAAAAATATAAGCGACAATATGCGGTATCTGCAACTGCTGGCAAAGGAATTTCCCAATGTTCCCAAAGTAACGACAGAGATAATAAACCTTGAGGCCATAATGCAACTGCCAAAGGCAACGGAGCACTTCCTTGCCGACCTCCACGGCGAGAATGAAGCCTTCCAGCATGTGCTGCGCAACGCATCGGGAAACATCAAGCGCAAGGTTCAGGAGATTTTCGACAAATTCCTAAGCGACAAGGAGATAAAAGAGCTGTGTTCGCTCATATATTACCCCGAGGAGAAGCTCGAACTTGTCAGACTGAGCAATGCAGATATGAACGACTTTTACCAGACGACACTCAACCGTCTGATAATGGTCTGCCGCAACGTATCGTCAAAGTACACACGCTCTAAGGTGCGCAAGAGTCTGCCCGAACAGTTTGCCTTCATCATAGAGGAACTGTTGCACGAAACGTCCGACGGGCACAACAAACATGAGTATTACAACATCATCATACGCACCATCATACGCACCCGTCGCGCAGAGCCTTTCATCATACAGCTATGCTACCTTATACAGCGTCTGGCGATAGACCGTCTGCACATACTCGGCGACATCTTCGACCGCGGTCCCGGTGCACATCTTATAATGGACACCCTCTGCAACTATCATAATCTTGACATACAGTGGGGCAACCACGATATATTGTGGATGGGAGCTGCCGCCGGCAACCCTGCCTGCGCAGCAGCGGTTATACGCCTTTCTCTGCGATACGCAAACACAAAGACACTGGAGGACGGATACGGCATAAATATGGTGCCCCTTGCCACCTTCGCAATGGAGACATATGCCGACGATCCCTGCGACATATTCAAACCTTTCATAGACTTCAACGGCGAAAATTCGCCCCGTCAAAAGACACAGCGTCTCATAGCACAGATGCACAAGGCAATTGCCGTAATACAGTTCAAACTCGAATCGCAGCTATACATGCAAAACCCCGACTGGAATATGCAGGGGCGCTGTCTGTTGGAAAAGATGGACTTCGAAAATGGGACAATTGAATACGACGGTAAAATATACCCCATCGAGGATAGATACTTCCCCACAATAGACAAAGATAATCCCTATTGCCTCAACGAAGAGGAGCAGGAGATTATGGACAGTCTCGTCCGCTCGTTCCGCACAAGCGAGAGACTGCAACGCCACATGCAATGCCTGCTCGCAAACGGAGGAATGTACACCGTGTGCAATTCGAACCTGCTTTTCCACGCATCGATGCCCCTGAACGAAGATGGCACACTGCGCGAAGTTGAGATACAGGGCGAGCGCTACAAAGGCAAAGAGCTTATGCAGCGCATAGAACAGATAATAAGACTCGCTTATGAGGAGGGCGCCGAGGACGACGAAAGAGCTTATGCCCGCGACTTCTTCTGGTACCTGTGGTGCGGACCCGACAGCCCGCTGTTCGACAAGTCGAAGATGACCACATTCGAGCGATACTTTATAAACAACAAAGAGGTACACGTAGAGGAGAAGGGATGGTACTTCAAGCTGCGCGACCGCGAGGATGTCTGTGAAAGATTGCTCGACGACTTTGAGGTCGACGGCAAGCACCGCCACATAATAAACGGACACGTACCCGTAAAGGTGGGCAAGGGCGAGAATCCCATAAAGGCAGGAGGACGCCTCATGGTAATTGATGGCGGCTTTGCGCGTGCCTACCACTCTACCACCGGCATTGCAGGATACACCCTCGTCTACCACAGCCGCGGATTCCAACTTGTGCAACACGCGCCGTTCACATCAACCGAAGAGGCTGTGCTCGAAGGAATAGACATCCAGTCGACCACCTCCATAGTTGAGACCTCCAACCGCCGCGTTCTTGTAGCAGACACAGACATTGGTCGTGAACTGCGTAAACAGATTGCAGAACTTGAACTGCTGTTGAGAGCATACCGCAAAGGATGGCTTAAAGAAAACTAATAGTTTTTATAAACAAGATGAAGATAGCAGACATAGAATTCGGGCGCTACCCGGTGTTCCTTGCCCCAATGGAGGATGTTACCGATGCTGCCTTCCGCCTGATGTGCAAAGGCTTCGGCGCAGACATGGTATACACAGAATTTGTATCGAGCGACGCACTCATACGCGATGTCAACCGCTCGGTACAGAAACTGAACATCTGCGACGAGGAGCGTCCCGTTGCAATACAGATATACGGCAACGAGGTTGAGCCGATGGTCGAGGCAGCCAAACGCGTTGAGCAGGCACGCCCCGACATTCTCGACATAAATTTCGGATGCCCGGTAAAGAAGGTCGCCCGCAAAGGTGCCGGTGCAGGAATGTTGCAGAATATCCCCAAACTGCTGCAAATAACAAAGGCTGTGGTCGACGCGGTTAAAATTCCTGTAACCGTAAAGACCCGCCTCGGATGGGACGACAGCAGTAAAGTGATAGTGGAACTTGCCGAAGCCTTGCAGGACTGCGGTATTGCAGCCCTCACAGTTCATGGCCGCACCCGCGCACAGATGTATACCGGCGAGGCTGACTGGACACTCATCGGCAAAATAAAAGAGAACCCGCGCATGCGCATACCCATCATTGGCAACGGCGACATCACCACACCCGAACGCGCCAAAGAGTGCTTCGACCGCTACGGAGTGGACGCAGTGATGATTGGTCGCGCCAGTTTCGGCCGCCCGTGGATATTCCGCGAAGTGAAGCACTATCTTGAGCATGGCGAGCATGTTGCGCCGTTCACCTTCAAGGAGACAATGGACATATTGCGCCATCAGGTGCTCGACAGCATCGAAAGACTCGATGAACGCCGTGGCATACTGCACATACGCCGTCACCTTGCAGCCACCCCACTGCTGAAAGGTCTTGCAGACTTCCGTCCCATGCGCATAGCAATGCTCCGCGCCGAAAAGCTCGACGAGCTTTTCGCCATACTCGACAAAATTGAAGAGACATACGGATAACAACTATGAAAAAAATCACATCCACACTTGGCATACTGATTTTGCTCTGTACTGTAGCAATGGCACAAGCCCCGAAAGGCGAACCGCAGATACCTGTCTACCCGCAGTTACAGGACGAGAAGTCGTTCAGCATGATACTTGTACCAGACCCTCAGAGCTATGTCAAGTTTGCTGCCAACCAACCGCTGTTCGAGCTTCAGACTGCGTGGATAGCACAGAATATCGACCGGCTAAACATAAAAGCGGCTCTCTTCACCGGAGACATGGTGGAACAGAACGGCAAACTGATTTCTGCGGGAATCCCCAACGAGAACAACGGCGACCAGACAGGACGCCAGCAGTGGGAAGCCGTATCGCGTGCACTTGCACGCCTTGATAATCGCATACCTTACATTGTAGCGCAGGGTAACCACGACATCGGGCACATTACAGCCACCGACCGCCACACAGTAGTACCACAATATATCTACCCTGAGCGTAACATAAAGTTCGAAAAGACACTCGTTGCCACCTGCCCCAACTGGCAAGGAGTACACACAATGGAAAACTCGGCATACGAAATTCAGGACAAGGAGTGGGGCAAACTGCTTATCGTTACGTTGGAATTTGCACCGCGCGACGAAGCTATCGAGTGGGCAAAAGAGCTTACAGCGAGCAAACGCTTCGAGAATCATAGGGTAATACTGCTTGTGCACTCATGGCTCAACAACAGGGGCGAGAGGATTGCAAAGGAGGGCTACACACTCAACCCATGCAACTGGGCCGAAGCTGTGTGGCAAAAACTTGTCTATCCCTCGAAAAACATCTCACTCGTACTATGCGGCCATACGGGCACTGCGCCCAAAATAGAAAAGGATGTTCTCTCCACCGACTACAGCACTACCTCATCGCTGCGCACCGACAAGGCTGCCGACGGGCACGAAGTGGTGCAGATGATGTTCAACTCGCAACAGGGCGATGGCGACTGGAACGGCAATGGCGGCGACTGCTGGTTGAGGATACTGGAGTTCCTCCCCGACGGAAAGACAATTTCGGTGCGCACATTCTCGCCCCTCTTTGCACAGTCGCGGCTTACACAACATCTTGCATGGCGTACAGCCGCATACGACCAGTTTGAGATAAGGATAAAGTAACCATATGAAAAACTATCTGTTACTCCTATTCGCACTGTTTTTCACCATAGCTTCCCCTGCCGATGGCAACGATAGAGGCTACACCCGTCCCGGCCAATTGATGCTTGCCGACCCATTCATTCTGGAACACGAAGGATGGTACTACATCTACGGCACAGAAGATGCCGATGGCATTGTAGTCTACCGCTCGCGCGATTTGAAAAACTGGAGCCGCCGTTGCGGAAAGGCAAAAAAGTCGCTCGCCCTGCACAAGGAAGATGTTTGGGGCAACCGAATGTTCTGGGCACCTGAGGTGTATAAACACGGGGACAAATTCATAATGACTTACAGCAGCGAGGAGCACATCTGTTGTGCCGAGGCAGACTCTCCCTGCGGCCCATTCACGCAAAAAGTACAACGCCCCTATCTTCCCGATGAAAAGGGCATAGACGCTTCGATATTCACAGACGACGATGGCAAGGCATACATATTCTGGGTGCGCTTCGACCGGGGAAATATCATTTGGGTGGCAGAACTATCCTCAGACCTTATGGAGATTAAAAGAGAGACCGCCCGCAAATTGATTGAATGTGAGGAAGGTACTTGGGAAAAGAGGATGGGCAATATTGCCGAAGGCCCTTTCATAATAAAGCACAAAGAGAAATATTATCTTACATACAGCTGCAACGACTACCGCAGCCAAGATTATGCAGTAGGTTTTGCTGTTGCCGACCACCCTATGGGGCCATACAAACGCCATAAGAGCAATCCGGTGTTACATCGTCATTGCGGGTATGCCGGCACGGGGCATCATGCGATACTGCGTAAAGGCAAACGACTTTATATGGTCTATCATGCACACAACAGCCACAACAAAGTTGCCCCGCGACAGACGCTTATTGCCCCGATGAAGATGAAGCGCAAGGGCAACAATTATCATATAGAGGTCTCGGAGAAGATTATTATCCCGATGATTAACGACAAATGATTCTCTGACAAGTTTGAGAGAGTTGCAAGTATAATAAATGGTGGCGAGCAATGTATATTATGCTCGCCACCATTTATTTTGTATTATTAGTGTCCGGTAAACGTATTTAAGTCGTTTAAAATTCAATATTTAAGTAACTACAAGCCCCAATTCTTTATTAAGACAAATTTAAGTCAATGATTGGAACTCCCTCGCCCTGCGGGCACTCC
>SUXT01000025.1 GCA_015060835.1 Bacteroidales bacterium | reverse complement strand
GGTATAGGAGGTATCTTTATGGCTACATCATATTGGTTCATAAACACAAAAATATCACCGTTGTGACCATAATCAATACGATAGTGCATCAGGTCTTCCAGACCACATTTTTTAAGCCCTTTGCAATAGTCTATTGGGAAATAGACAAACGCGCTGCCTTGCCATAAATTGTTGCTCGAAAGTTCGGGCTGCAACGCTGCGATGTCAAATCTCATGCGTTCGTTGAGTATATTGCCCGCCATTTCATCCTCGTTATAAATGAGGATTTTATCTATCGGGTGTATGAGGCCGTTGCCTGCTGCCGGTACAAAATCGGCATACTGCTCATCAGCCTGAGTAAACTCCGTCAGTTCAATGATACGGACATTTATATGATTGCGAATTGCCGGGTTATAAGGGAATTTGCGCTTCGAGTAGTTGATGTATATATTCCTGCCGTCTGCGGTGCTCAATGGCTTCAATACTTTCATCAGTTTTCCCATCATCGTGGGGAAATAGTTGTAAAGGTCGTATCCGGGAACAAAGAAATAATTGTATAAGCCTTCCTTGTACCCCGATTCGGAAGGTACTATCATGTTGTATGGTAATTCACCCTCGACAAAGTGGTAGGCAACGAACTTGTAGAGTGCATTGCGCGGGCTCTTGGGGTCGTCCTTGTCTTCTGTGCCGTACCATTTTTCGGCAAAGGCTTTCAGGTCAGCGAGGGTGTATATGCCGTTCTTGTGGAACACCTCGTCGGGTTCTACAAAGGCAGTGTATTTGATGTATTTTTTCTTAGGAACATCTTTTTGTAGACGGCTGTCACTTGAAATATATTCGGCATATGAAAAGTCTATCATATCTGCTACTTTGCTTTCGAAGCCAGTCTCGGCAATAGCCTTGCTGAATATACTGAAGAATTTTTGCTCTGCTATGATAGCTGCTACAGTAGTACATCGGGTATCTATAGGCTTGTCAATCAGATGAATGATGCCGTTCTCTACTTCGTTGTCGCCATCTATTATGGCTGCGTCGTTGTTGAGCATTATGTAGAAGCGTTCATCCGTTACTTTGTAGTTTATTGTCAACATCCTGTCGTTGAATGTCCATTTGCTTATCGCTCCCTCACCCATTTGGGCGGTACGGTAATCTTTCTCTATCAGGTGCATCCGTGCAATTGCATTTACCATCGAGTCGCTCAGCTCTTCGATAAACGGCGAGGTTATTCCTGTCCATACAGGATTGTCGCTATCCTTTGTTGCATGGTAGATGCTATCTTGCTCTTGCACGTACTTTTCCACAGCGTCGTTGTCGGGAAGGAACAGGGTGTATTGTCCCCATGTCTGTAACAGCGAGAATAGTTCTGCCCTTTTCAGCAGAGTGATAAAATGCGAATACTTCTCGCTGCGGTTGAGCAAAAAATCCGCCACCGTTTCACCGGTGAAGGTGAAGCGGTTGCTCTTGTCAATCTCGTCGGTGCAAGCGAGGATTGATAGGGTTATTGCGAGTATGTAGAGTATTCGTTTCATTTTTTTTATTTCTTCTTTACTCCTCCTCTTGGATAAGAGGAGGTGGCTGTCAAGCCGGAGGAGTTTGAAAATTTACTTGCGTGTTCATTCGAACTCCCTCCCCCTTCGGGTACTCCCTCTTATCCAAGAGGGAGAGTTGTTTTCTCTTTGTTTTTCAATATATTACTAAAGCTCCTCCTCTTGGATAAGAGGAGGTGGCTGTCAAGCCGGAGGAGTTTGAATATTTTGCTTGCGTGTTCATTCAAACTCTTCTGTTTATTTGCACTTTTTCAAATATAGTTCTTTTTACAATGAACGAAGCTACCCCCCCCGTTTTTTAATAAATATTAACATTTAAGAGGCTGTTTGATGTTTTAAGGGTGATTCTGAATGCCGCATCATCGGGATGCTTTCTCCACACGGCGATGAATCTTGTAGATTTCCTTGCGCATTTGCTCCAAAGTGCCTATGATTAAGTAGTAGTCGTATTCCATGACTGAGTTTTTCATCAGTGCTTCGAATCGCACCGGGGCGATGTAGGAAGATGCTACATGATGTTCATCGCCTTGAAGGTAGGATTCGTATCTGCCGGCAAGAAATCCGGCGGCAGATGGAGTGTATACGGCTATTCCCCATCCCGAATCATCGGTAAATGCCATCCACTTCTCCTGTAGGTTTGCATATTTACCCCAAAAGTGCTCGGGGTCGTTCATTATCAGTTGTTTGACTTCTACGGCTTCAACGGCTCTGTTCTCGAAAGGTTTGTCGCCAAAATAGGCATACAGGTTCTTTAAGGCAGATATGAGCCATACGGCGGGAATCTCCTGTGCAAGTGGCACTCCTTCGCCATAGAGATTGTCTGTGCGGTTGCATGTGAGACGATTGCGCACTTTTATGACATTGCCTCTCAGAGTAGTCCATTGCTCCATGATGGCTTCGGCAGGCATATTGGTCATGTCCCATTGCATGGGGATGCACTTGACATAGGTCTTGTCTCCTTTTTGCCAATGTTCGAGAATCTGTGCGCGGTTGTAGGCATGGTCGCCCACCTGTATGGGGTTCCATGTCCAGGGCGACCATGCCTTGTGTTGTCCTTCGCTCTTGCGGTCGAGGGCTGCTCCTGCATAGTATGACTGTTGTATGTATCGTCCTTCGTCGTAGATGTTGACGATGTTGCGGTCTGTGTCCGATGGGGATATGTAACAGATGGCTCCGCCACGGGTGAGGTCCTGACGTAGGCATATCTTGCGATTGCTCAGTTCCAGAATGTTGTCGGCACTCTCCTTTGACTTGGTTTGCCTGCCGAATGCGGGCGCGGAAAGGGCGGAGATAATGAATATGAATGCAATGAGGTGTTTCATAATATGGAGGATTGTTTCTTATGGGAGGTTCACATCTATGCCGGCTGCGAAAAGGCGCTCAGGGTCAAAGAAGCAGGCGCAACTGCCTGTAAGGTATCGCAGGTCGGGTTTCAGACGACCTTTGAAAACTCTGCGACCGTTGACAACAAGTGTAACCTTTTTGCCGAAATCGACCATATCCGGCGACAGATACAGTGTAAATTTTCCCATTGTAACGGGCGAGGTTACAGTCTGTTGCTTTACAGGGATGCCCCATCGCGGTTCGCGCCCCTGCGCAACGTACTGCACGCGTTGCAGTGTGATGTTTATCTCGTTGCCGGTGATGGTCATTTCGTAACGTGTGCGCTCGTTGCCGCCGGTGGTGTCGCGTTCGTGGACTTCGATGTTGTAGAATCCTTTGCGGTAGCGTCCATTCATGGGGAAGTCCTCCCAAATGAAGTGGTGCGGGCGGGGCGAACGGGCAAATTTACGCATCCACGGTGTGGTGGGGCTGTAGTCGATGTGGTGTCCGCGGCGGGGAATAAGCTGCACATTGTGGCGATACTCATCGGGGTGCTGTTTTTGCAGGCTGTCCAAGAGTTCGCCCACACGGCGCGTGAGAAGGCTGCGACCGAACATGTGGTCCTCGGCACCGGTGAGCAGTGAGAAGCCTATGTGTCCTAAGTTCTCTACCGGCGCATTTTCTATTATTTCGCCACCTGCCATTGGGCCTGCCGCCGCAAGATAATCCGCATAGAAAGCTGCGAGGCGTTGGCTGCCGTACCCGCCTTCGGAGATACCGAAAAGATAGATGCGATTGGCATCCACACTTCCGTCGACAAGAAGCCGGCGCAGCAGGCGTTCCCACACGTGTTGCTTGCCTTGCTGGTACCATCTGTAGTGCTTCTCGGTGGGTATTTGGGGTATGAAATAGAGCGATGGGGCATCGTCGAAGCGTTTGCAGAGTATGTATCCTGTGGAAAATTCATGTTCCTTAGGACCTGAACCGTGCAGATAGAGCATGAAGGGCCATCCGCCATCGGGGCGTTCTCCTTTGGTGCCGAAGTAGAAGGGCATGAGGGTATCGCCCTCCAGCATGGGTGGCAAGTGCCAATATAGGGTGTCGGCGTTGGTCAGTGGGCGGATGGGCGGGAGTTTCTCTTCGCGGAGGGCTTTGTTTGCCCGGCACCATGCCTGCCATACTGTGTCTTTGTATTCTTCGACTTTTGCACGCTTTATGCTGCCGGATGGGGTTTGTGAAGGCTCTTCTCCTTGCAGGATGGTTGCAAAATACTGTTCTATGGGAAGTGTATCCTGCGCTTGCATTGCTATTGGCAGAATGAGGAGCAATGAGAGTGTAAAGAGGAGTTTTTTCATAATTGTGGTAAGTTCGGTGTATATTCGAAATCAGCCTCAAATATAGAAACATTTTCTAATAAAATTCAAACAGCTTCTAAAAAGAGGGCTGTTTTTGCTCTATTTTCGGAAAAAACATTATTTTTGCAGAAATAAACATCAAAAACAGCATCAGCTGCCACAAATAGCCATGAGCGACAAGAGAACGGAAGATAATCAGGAAGAGTTCGACAACAATCAGTACGAAGAAGAATCGGGTGCGACCGAATCACACTCAAATTATGTGCCGGGCACACACAAACTGACGGGTATGTACAAGACATGGTTCCTCGACTATGCCTCGTATGTTATACTCGAACGTGCCGTACCCCACCTTAACGATGGTCTGAAGCCTGTGCAGCGCCGCATACTCCACGCGATGAAACAGCTTGACGACGGACGATACAACAAGGTTGCCAACATCGTGGGACACACCATGCAGTATCACCCACACGGCGATGCGTCCATAGGTGGTGCTCTTGTGCAATTGGGACAGAAGGATCTGCTCATCGACTGTCAGGGTAACTGGGGTAACATCCTCACCGGCGACTCGGCTGCTGCGCCGCGATACATAGAGGCCCGTCTGTCGAAGTTTGCCAATGAGGTAATCTTCAATCCCAAGACAACAAACTGGAAACTGTCGTACGACGGCCGCAACAAGGAGCCTATCACTCTGCCTGTAAAATTCCCACTGCTGTTGGCTCAGGGAGTAGAGGGTATTGCCGTAGGTCTATCCTCGCGCATACTGCCGCACAACTTCAATGAGATATGCGACGCAGCCGTTTCCTACCTCAATGACGAGCCTTTCGAGCTGTTTCCCGACTTCCAGACAGGCGGTAGCATTGATGTATCGCGCTATCAGGACGGTAACCGCACAGGGCGCGTGCGCATAAGGGCAAAAATATCGAAGTTGGAGGACGGGAAGACGCTCTCCATCACCGAAATCCCTTACGGAAAGACCACTCCCGTAATAATCGACAGCACACTGAAGGCCATAGACAATGGCAAGATAAAGGTGCGCAAGGTGGACGACAACACCTCGGACAAGGTGGAGATTCTTGTGCATCTTGCTCCCGGTGTATCATCGGACAAAACCATCGATGCCCTCTACGCCTTTACCGATTGCGAAATTACCATCACCCCCTGCTGCTGCGTCATCGACAACCACACACCGGTGTTCCTCACTGTAAGCGACATACTGCGCCGTTCAGTGGACAACACAATGGAACTGCTGCGACAGGAGTTGCTCATACGCAAAGAGGAGTTGCAGGAACAGTTGCACTTTGCATCGCTCGAACGTATCTTCATCGAAGAGCGCATATACAAGGACAAGGAGTTTGAGCAGGCTAAGGACATGGACACAGCACTCGCACACATCGACCTGCGCCTGACGCCCTACAAGGAGAGCTTCATACGCGAAATTACCCGCGACGACCTTATGCGTCTGATGGAGATAAAGATGGCACGCATCCTGCGCTTCAACAAGGATAAGGCCGAAGAGCTTATCGCACGCATCAAGGAGGATATTGCAGAAATCGACAAGAAGCTGGGCGACATGGTGGGAGTAACCATAAAATGGTACACCATGTTAAAGGAGAAATATGGTGCAAACTTCCAGCGCAACACCGAAATACGCAACCTCGACACCATCGTCGCCGCCAAAGTGGTAGAGGCCAACCAAAAGCTCTACATTGACAGGGCAGAAGGCTTCATAGGTACTTCGCTGAAGAAAGAGGAGTTTGTTACCAACTGTTCGGACATAGACGACATAATACTATTCTACCGCGACGGAAAATACAAGATTGTAAAGGTGAGCGAGAAGCTCTTTGTGGGCACGAACATCATACATATAGATGTGTTCAAGAAGAACGACAAGCGCACAATATACAATGCTGTCTACCGCGACGGAAAGAAGGGCATACACTACATAAAGCGTTTCGCCGCCACAGGAATGACACGCGACAAAGAGTATGACCTTACACAAGGCACACCCGGCTCAAAGGTAGAGTACCTGTCGGCCAACCCCAACGGCGAGGCTGAGGTAATAAAGGTTACACTGAAGCCCAATCCCCGTCTGCGCAACAACATAATAGAGAAGGACTTCAGCACAATAGCCATAAAGGGACGCCAGTCAATGGGCAACATACTCACAAAGAACGAGGTGCAGCGCATCACACTGAAACGCCACGGAGTATCAACCCTCGGCGGACGCGAAGTGTGGTTCGACCGCGACATACTGCGCATAAACTTCGACAACCACGGCGAATATCTCGGCGAATTCCACGGCGAAGAGCAGATTGTTGTAATAAGAGAGAACGGAGAGTTCTACCTCTCGCCCATCGACCTGAACAACCACTACGAAGAGGATATTCTGAGAATAGAGAAGTACGATCCCTCGAAAGTGTGGACAGCAATTCTCTACGATGCTTCGCAGCAGAATCTGCCGTATGTAAAGCGCTTCACGCTCGATGCAACGGCCAAGAAGCAGAACTGCTTGGGCGACAACAAGGAGAGCAAACTGATATGGTTCAGCGACACCCCCTATCCGCGCATACAGGTGATGTTCGGCGGCGCCGATGCCTTCCGCGAACCGTTGGTGCTGGAGCTTGACGAATTTATTGGCACCAAGAGTTTCAAGGCCCGCGGCAAACGCCTCACACTGCACACCATTGACGAGATTATAGAGCTTGAACCGACACGCCACCCTGCTCCACCGGTGGAGCCTTCGCCGGTAGAGAGCGAGGAAGAGGATGATGGAGGCGACACAGACAATGCCGTACAACTGAATCTTTTTGAAGAAGAATGAACAGAATAAAAACCATAATTGCGCTTTTGGCATTATTGGCAACACCGATAATGTCAAAGGCGCAATTTGCTAATGGCGACACCATAAACCCATGCCACATAAAGGTTAGCAGTTCGACTTACGGCACAGCTTCTATATGTAACTACGACACCTATCTGTCCGACCAAGATTACTACGGAAGCGGCTTATACTACGGACACGAAAATTTCCGCTACGCACGCACCGGCACATATATGTGGAAATACCGCACAGACTTCAACGCACTGTTAGGAACAGCCACTTGTTATGATTCCTACCAATATACACTGATGCTGGACCGCACATGGAGCGGTTACCACACATTCAACAAAAGCAAAAATTGCGACATTCTGGTAGGTCCCATAATAGAAGTTGCCGGAGGAGCAATATATATGCCCACTAACAGCAACAACCCTGTATCGGCCAAACTTCGCACTTCGCTGGGTGCGTCGGGAATGTTGCTTCTGCGCTACCCCATGCGCACAAAGAGCCTTACCATACGTTTCCAATTTGATTTATCATTGGTGGGTGCAGCCTTCTCGCCTGAGTACGGAGAATCGTACTACGAGATATTCGGGTTGGGCAATTACGATAATACAATACACTTCACACATCTCGGCAATTCATCGTCGTGGAAGTTTACTGCGGCTGTAGATATTCCACTGGGAAAAAAACAGAAGAATGTTTTGCGATTATCATTGTCTATGAAAAACTACTACTCGAAAATCAACGAATTGGAAACTTCTCAGTGGGGCACTCCGCTCTCTTTAGGCTTTGTAAAGACACTTTACAAAATAAAAGGCAAAAATCACCTTAAACAATACAATCCTTATTGATGATAAAGAATATACACATACTTGCAATAATCATAGCAACGATGCTATTACCTTGTAGTTGCTGCGACGAAAAAGATATAGAAGATTTATTCATGGAGGAAACAGTAGAGGGTTGTTTCGACGCTCTGTGGAACATCATTGACCGTCGCTACTGTTTCTTGGGGTACGCCGAGGAGACATTCGGGCTCAATTGGAATGCGGTCTACCACAAATACCGTTCGCGCATAGACAACGAGAAGAGCACGAATTTCGACTTGTTCAAGGTTTGCGGAGAAATGCTCGGCGAACTGCGCGACGGCCACGTAAACCTGACATCGCCCTACGGCACCACATACAATTGGGACTGGAGGCTCGACTATCCGATAAATTTCAGCGATTCGTTGCAACGCAACTATCTGGGCAAGAGGTTCATGCTTAACAGCGGCATTAAATACACCACATTGCGCGACAAGTATGCCTATGCCTATCTTGGCAGTTTCGACAATGGCTTCGGCGACGGCAACCTCGATGCACTGCTCTACACTATATCAGACTGCAAGGCCCTCATACTCGACATACGATGCAACGGTGGCGGTATGCTGACTGCGGCGGAGACGCTTGCATCGCACTTTACAAACGAGAAAATAAAGATAGGCTCCATCATGCACAAGACAGGGCCGGGACACGACGCATTCTCGTCGCCCGAACCTATGTATCTCTCCCCTGCCGATGGCGCAATTTGGGAGCGCCCGGTGATAGTGCTTACCAACAGAGGGGTGTTCAGCGCCGCCAACCACTTTGTGATGATGATGCGCGAACTGCCGCACGTTGTCATCATGGGCGACAAGACCGGCGGAGGGTCGGGACTGCCCATGAGCAATACTCTGCCCAATGGATGGAGTGTGCGTTTCTCTGCTTCCCCCATTCTCGACGCACAAGGCAACCATACGGAATTTGGCATAGAGCCCGATGTAAAGGTATCAATAACTTCGGAGGATTGGAACCGCGGAGTGGATACGATTATCGAAGAGGCGCTAAAACTTGCCGAAGCACTTACAAAGGAGAAAGAGGAATAGAGATATCTGAGGAGAAGTAAATCTGAAGTTAGCCCCAAAGTTCTTGTCGAAACTTTGGGGCTAACTTCATGTTTCGTGCTTTTAAAGTTAAATGATTATGCGATATTATACCTAAAAAGTGCAACCCCATCCTTCAATGGATAAAAACTATTCTAAAAAGTTCCTGCCCTTAAAGGGGAGGTGGATTCAAAAACGACAGTTTTTGAAGACGGAGGGGTTTTCCTCGCGTAGCATTGGTAATTGCAATACGATAGGTTTAGCCCCCCTGAACTTTTTTGTTACTATTTTCAAAACATTTGTAATATATTCCTCCTCTTGAAGAGGAGGTGGCTTCGAAAAACGATAGTTTTTTGAAGACGGAGGAGTTCTCTTCTCATCGCATGTTTTTTTGCTCTACGATAGATTTTAGAACTCCCTCCGAACTTTTTCTTGAAAAAAGTTCTCGTCCCTCTTCAAGAGGGACAGTGTTTTTAGTATGTTTATTAGCGGAAAAGATAAAATGATTATGCGATATTATACCTAAAAGAATAGTTTTAACTCTTTAAACCATTGAATTTTAATCAATAAAACTCTCCCTCTTGGATAAGAGGGAGTACCCGAAGGGGGAGGGAGTTCGATTGAAAACACAAGCAAAAAGTTTCAAACTCCTCCGTCTTCAAACGCTTAGCGTTTGAATCCACCTCCTCTTATCCAAGAGGAGGAGTTTAAACAATTGCACTCAAATTTGTATCAAAAAAGGAATAGGGGCTTATACAAGCTTAAATATCGAATTTTAAAAGAATCAAATACGTTTACAGGACACCAATATTTTAAGGGAGGTTCTATAAATTACTATTAAATTAATCTCTACAAGGGCAGTTCTATTTCGGCCGCTTTTTGTTTTATATCGGCATCTTGTCTATTTTCACTCAGTTGCAACACGAAGGTTGCGCCTTCGTTAAAAAAGACAATCTACTCGATATAAATTCAATAATCAGCTCGAAAGTTGCGGTTAAACGAGCGCAATGTGAACTTGTTCACAAATTGCATAGCGAGTAAAAGCAACTTCAACAGTGTTAACTAATTTATAGAACCTCCCTTAAAGTATCTTCTTCACAAGCCCGAACATCTTGTAGGGCATGTATCTGAACGGAAGGTCGAGCCACGTGGGGGTAACCACCACCGAGCGTTTGTGCGAGAAGGCGTCGAAACTGTATCGGCCGTGATAGTGTCCCATTCCCGATGTTCCCACTCCGCCGAAAGGTACATTTTCGTTGGCTATCTGCATCACTGCATCGTTTATGCAGGCACCGCCCGATGAGGTGCTGTGCAGAATTTCGCGCCCTGCGCTGTTTGCCCCGAAGTAATAGAGCGCCAGCGGCTTTTCGCGCTTCTTCACAAAATCCAATGCCTCGGATATTGCATCGAAAGTTACCATAGGGAGTATGGGGCCGAAAATCTCCTCCTGCATCACAGGAGCTGTGGGCGAAACATCGTCAAGCAACGTAGGCTCTATGTAGCGTTGCGAAGCGTCGCTATTGCCACCGGCAACTATACGTCCCTGAGCGAGATAGGAGGATACGCGCTTAAAGGCGCGGTCGTTCACCAAGCGAACAAAGTGGCGGCTCTGTTTGACATCCTCGCCATGCAATTTCACAAGTTCCCTTTTAAATGCTTCGACGAACTGCTGCTTCACCGACGAATGTATAAGCAGATAGTCGGGAGCGACACAAGTCTGTCCGGCATTCAAAGTCTTTGCCCATGCTATGCGGCGTGCGGCAATATTTATGTCGGCACTGCTGTCAACCACACAAGGCGACTTTCCGCCAAGTTCGAGTATCACCGGAGTGAGGTTGCGCGAGGCGGCCTGCATCACCTCTTTGCCAAGCTGTGGGCTGCCGGTGAAGAATATAATGTCGAAACGCTCGTCGAGCAACATTTTGTTGACCTCTCTGTTGCCCTGAACGACGGCTACATATTTCTCGTCGAAGCACTCCTTTATCAATGCTTCCAGCGTAGCCGATACATTAGGCACATAGGGCGAGGGCTTTAGCAGCGCAGTGCATCCTGCCGAAATTGCGCCGACAAGCGGATTGAGCAGCAGCTGCACAGGGTAGTTCCACGGAGAAATTACAAGTGCATTGCCGAGCGGTTCGCTCATCACATAGGTGCGCGAGGGCATCATCTTAAGGGGCGTTGCCGAGCACTCGCGTTTCATCCATTTTTTCAGATGGGAGAGGTGGTTCTTTATTTCACCGCTGACGATGCTTATTTCTGTCAACAATGCCTCCTCGGGCGACTTGTGAAGGTCGCTCCAGAGAGCATCGCAAAGACGGTCGTTCCATCTTTCGAGTGCCAAAAGGAGGATTTTCAACTGTTTGCGACGAAATTCGTACGACAATGTTGCACCCGAAGCAAAATATTCGCGCTGCGCTGCAACTATACTCTTTATTTTTTCCTGAGAAAAATTTTCGATACTCATTTCTTTATCAATAGATATATATTGCGAATATACAACAATTTAAGAAGCTGTCAACTATTTGCGACCTTTGAAATTGTCCATTGCCGAGAAGATGCCCACCCATTTTCCGAATACAAGGTCGAAGATAGAGGTCGGCAGCAATCCTTGACAGAGGCGTATAAAGTGGAATCCGAAGGGAATACCTTTAAAATCCCTGTTGCTCTCGATGGCACGCAGAATCTTGCGCGAGGTCTTTTCAGGGTCCAATATGGGGAAGAAGCGCGACTGCACACCGTCGAACATTCCTGTATTTATGTAATAGGGGGCGACGGTGGTTACACGCACCTTGTTGCCTGCCTCCTTCAGTTCGATACGCAAGGAGTCGGACCATCCTATCATTGCCCACTTGCTGGCTACATAGACCGACATTTTAGGGTTTGACAACATTCCGGCGGCAGATGCTATGTTGCAAATGTGTCCTTTGCCACGCGCCAACATTCCCGGCAGGGCCTGCAGGGCTATCACCATAGGCGCCACCGAATTTATATTCATGGTGCGCTCAATATCAGTGATATTCTGCTTGTCGAATGTCTTGTTGCCGGTAACGATGCCTGCGCAGTTTATCACAATGTCAACATCGCCACACTCGGCACCGGTACGCTTGAAGCACTCCTCCACTGCTGCACTGTCGGAAACATCTATGCGGAAACCTTTGACGCTACCCAAACTGCCCAATTCACCGACTGTGGAATCTATACTCTGCTGATTGATATCCCATATAACCAGCATGCGGGCACCACTTTCCAATGCCATGCGGCCCATAATCCTGCCTATGCCCGACGCACCGCCGGTAATCAGCACACAACTGCCTTTAATTTTAGTCATTTTATATAATATTAGTCTGTTTCTGCTGCAAATGTAGTATAAAAAGGATTAACAGATATGCAATATTGCACATTTTGCATAAATTTGTGCAATTTATTTCTAATTGTGATAATTTTTTTCATACACATTTGAAATAAATTTTAAGAGACTGCTTATCTTTGCATATTTAGAAGCTGTTTGAATTTTATAGGAAAATATTTCTATATTTTATATTTGCGATGTTATTTCGGTTTATTTGAGTCTATTTTGGCATCTTTTCTTTCTTGTTTTTTGGAAATAGCCCGCTATTCCCTGCAAAACAACAAAGAAAATCTACTCAAAATACCTCTCAAATAATTCCGAAATAAAATTCAAACAGCTTCTTATAGTAATAACACAATCAGCATATATGGCAAAGAAAAAGAGAAGCAGCAAAAAGTCCTTCAATCCATACAGACTGTTAGTCTACATAATATTGTCCGCTATCGGATATTTCGTCTATCAATGCGGTTCGCCACGGTTGGTCGGCGACATTGACAAGCTCGAAATTCCGGCTCCCGGCACCGGCGCACCGGGTACCATCATTGCAAGGGAGGGATACACGCTCTCCTACAACAACGAGAGGCTCATCCCCAACTGGGTGGCCTACGAGCTTACCTCACCTGAAACGGAGGGCGACGAGCCGCGTGCCAAGCACTTCAAGACAGACCCGCAGATAGCAGGACTGCAAGCCGACAATGACGACTACCGCAATTCGGGTTGGGACAAAGGACACATGGCACCTGCCGCAGACATGAAGTGGTCCGAAAAGGCTATGGATGAATGTTTCTATCTGAGCAACATCTGCCCGCAGGACCATAAACTGAACACCGGGGTGTGGAAAAGCCTCGAAGAGAAATGCCGCGAATATGCACGTTATTTCGGCAAGGTCTACATCGTGTGCGGCCCTATAGTAAGCAACAACAAATACGGTACCATAGGCGACAATGGAGTAATTGTCCCCGATGGGTTCTTCAAGGTGCTGTTGACCACTTACTATGACAAGTACATTGGCATAGGCTTCATATTTGATAACAAAAAAGGGGCGAAAAAGTTCATGGAGCACGCTGTAACCATCGACGAAGTGGAGCGCGTGACGGGACTGGACCTCTTCCATGCCCTCCCCGACGACATAGAAAAAACGGCGGAATCAACGATAGACAAGTCCGTATGGAGCAAATAAGCGGTCCAAGGGACAATAAAGCACAAAAAATAACGTTAAAAAAAAGATAACATACACTACTATGATAGAATACCTGCGAGGAGAATTAGCCGAACTCACCCCCACGACAGCCATAATAGAGTGTGCCGGGGTCGGTTACGAGGCAAGCATCACCCTCAACACATACAGCGCCATACAAGGCAAGAAAGAGGTAAAACTCTACATATACGAAGTGATACGCGAAGATACCCACCAGCTGTTCGGGTTCTTCAACAAACAGGAGCGCGAACTGTTCCTGCTGCTTATATCCGTATCGGGAATAGGCGGCAACACGGCACGTACCATACTGTCGGCATTTACCATAGGCGAATTGTGCGACACTATCTCTTCAGGCGACGAGAAGATACTGAAGAGCGTAAAGGGCATAGGTCTAAAGACCGCCCAGCGCATAATTGTGGAGCTTAAGGACAAGATAGTAAGCATTGCGGCCGGAATACCGACCGCTGCAACTCCTGCTGCTCCCAATATAAACAAAGAGACTGTAAACGAGGCTGTTTCGGCTCTTGTGATGTTGGGATTCCCCGCAGCCGCAGCCAACAAAGTGGTACAAGGCATAGCAAAGGAGCAGCCCGAGTCGACTGTAGAACAGCTTATAAAGCTCGCTCTCAAACAATTGTAAAAAACGACTTTCAGAAAAGAGATGAAATTACGCACGCTTATTATCCTGATGATACTCTGCGCAAACGCACTCACTGCATTTGCGCAGATGGATAGTACGCGTAGCCAGCGTCGACGCGAACGCATACGGCGCGAAAAAATGGAAAGACAACTATACAGGGACACAGTATCGGCACGCTACCCTGTATCAAACGTAATCCCCGAAAGCGAAAAAGACCTTGTCAAACTACCGATGGACCTGCGACACCCCGACAACTTCAAGCAGGACACCACATACAATGACAAGGACAGCACATTCCTCATAACCACTAAAATGGGCAACACTAAATTCGGTGTGCCATTCATTCTTTCGCAGGAGGATTACGCAAAGAGCAAAATGCGGAATTCGCTCTATCTTTTCTTCAAGAAAAAGAACCGGGAGGAGTTTGAAAAGCTCAACAATGGCGACAAATTCGACTTCAGCGACATGCAGTTCGACCTCGGCCCTGCCGAAAAGCTCTTCGGCCCCGGCGGTGTGCGCATAAAGACACAGGGAAGCGCTGAGATGAAGATTGGCTTCCAGATGAAGACTGTAGACAACCCTTCATTGCCGCAACGCAGCCGCGAAACAAACAGTTTCAACTTCGACGAGCAGATAAACCTCAACGTAAAAGGTAACGTTGGCGACAAGATGAAACTCGACTTCAACTACAATACCGAAGCTACCTTCAACTACGACACAAAGAAGATAAGCCTCAAATACGAAGGCAAGGAGGATGAGGTATTCAAACTGATAGAGGCCGGTAACATATCTTTCGGTACAAATTCGTCACTCATAAAGGGTGCAACCTCACTATTCGGTATACGCACCGATATGCAGTTCGGTAAGCTCACTCTGCAAGCAGTGGTTTCACAGAAAAATTCGAGCAGCACTGTTGTTGACTCCAAGGGTGGCACACAGCTGTCGACATTCGAAATCGATGTATCGAACTACGACGAGAACCGCCACTTCTTCCTCGCCCACTACTTCCGCGACAACTACGACCGTTCGATGGCGCAGTTGCCCACTATCGTGTCGGGTATCACCATCAACCGCATAGAGGTGTGGGTTACCAACAAGAAGAGCGATTTTACCAATCCGCGCAACATAGTGGCATTCACCGACCTCGGTGAGACATCGCACATCAGCAACAGTATGTGGGGCGCCACAGGAGGCGAGAGAGTGCCGTCGAACAACAGCAACAACCTCTACTCGACATTTGTAAACAACTATGCCGACATACGCGACATAGACAAAGTAAACTCCACATTCGATGGCATAGATGGCTTCAACGGAGGTCTCGACTACGAAAAAATCTCCAATGCCCGACTGCTATCCACATCGGAATACACCATAAACAAACAGTTGGGATACATCTCGTTGCGCAACGCACTGCGTGCCGATGAGGTACTCGCCGTGGCATTCGAATACACATACGGAGGCAAGACCTATCAGGTGGGAGAATTTGCATCGGACCAGAAGGAGTCGTCAGCCACGCTCATGGTCAAGCTTCTGAAGCCCAATTCGTGTTCGCCGCAGAACGGTTGTTGGGACCTGATGATGAAGAACGTCTACAACATCGGAGCACGCAGTCTGAAGAGCAACGACTTCAAATTCGACATCTACTACGCAAGCGACAGTCTGGGTACCAACATCACCTATCTGCCCGAAGAGTTCCTTAAGGATACTCCATTGCTGAGAATGATGAACCTCGACCGTCTCGATGCCAACAACACGAAAGAGGCCCCCAACGGCATATTCGACTTTGTAGAGGGATACACCGTACATGCCTCTACGGGACGAATCATATTCCCCACAGTAGAGCCATTCGGCAGCAGCCTCAAAAAGAAGATAGGCAATGCCGCAGTAGCCGAAAAATATATCTATCAGGAGCTGTATGACTCGACAAAGACCGTAGCACGCCAATTGGCCGAAAAGGATAAGTTCTACCTCATTGGAGAGTACACAGGTTCATCGGCAAATGTCATACAGACCGGTTCGATGAACATCCCCAAAGGTTCGGTAACAGTAACCGCCGGCGGAGTAACGCTCATTGAGAACAGCGACTATACGGTGGACTACGCTGCGGGTATTGTAACCATAGTAAACCAAAGCATCATAGATGCAGGAACAGCCGTACAGGTGTCACTTGAGAGCAACACCCTCTTCAACATGCAGCGCAAGACAATGCTCGGTCTCAACTGGATGTACGACTACTCGGAGTATCTGAAATTCGGCGGTACAGTACTCTCGCTCACTGAAAAGCCTCTGACCTCAAAGGTTGATATGGGTTCGGAACCGCTCAATAACCTCATTTGGGGATTCAACCTGTCGTGGAAGCGTCAGAGCCAATGGCTCACCACCTTCCTCGACCGTCTGCCCATGCTCAGCTGTTCGGCACCGTCGAGCATCAACCTTACAGCCGAATTTGCAAGGCTCGAAGCGGGGACATCGGACGAGGTACAGAGCAACGCATCGTACATCGACGACTTTGAGAGCACTGAGAACGGCATCGATCTTGATTCACCCTCAGCATGGGTGCTTGCCTCAATCCCCACAGGAATGCCCAACTACAACCTCACAAACAACATACTCACAGGATACGACCGTGCACTCATCAATTGGTACACCATAGACCCGCTCTTCACACGAAGAAGTTCGTCGCTCACCCCATCGCACATAAAGAGCGACCTCGACCAGCTGTCCAACCATTATCTGCGCGAGGTGTACCAGCGTGAGCTGTACCCCAACAAGGAGTCTACTTATGAAGAGTCGTCTACATTGTCGCTGATGAACGTCAGCTACTACCCCGACGAGCGTGGCCCATACAACCTCGACCCCGACCTCACATACGACGGCAAGCTCAACAATCCCGAGAAACGTTGGGGAGGTATCACCCGACAGCTCACCACCACAGACTTCGAGACAGCCAACGTGCAGTACATAGAGTTTTGGTTGCTCGACCCCTTCATCTACGACGATGCAGGTGGTGGAGGCGACTTCTATATTAACCTCGGCGAAGTATCAGAGGATATACTTAAGGACGGCAAGAAATTCTTCGAGAACGGTCTCCCGGCAAGCAGCAACAATTACGGCTACGAAGAGACCGTATGGGGACGTATCCCCCTGACATCAAGCCTCGTATACGCATTTGACAACAATGCCGGAAGCCGCACACAGCAGGATGTAGGTTTCAACGGTCTCACCGGCGCCGACGAGGCATCGTTCCCTGCATATGCCAACTACCTTGAAGCCATCCGCGGCAAGGTAAGAAGCGAGGTGTACGACAGCATCGCAGCAGACCCCGCCGGCGACAACTACCACCACTATCGCGGCTCGGACTACGACGATGTAAAGCGCAGTATCTTCGACCGTTACAAATTCTACAACAACCCCGAAGGAAACTCGGCTACATCAGGCTCTTCGAACGAGAGCTACAACACCTCGGCAAAGACCACCCCTGACATTGAGGATGTCAACCAGGACTTCACGATGGACGAGTACGAGAACTTCTTCCAGTACAAAATATCGCTCCGCCGACAGGATATGCAGGTGGGCCGCAACTACATTTCGGACAAACGCACCGTAACAGCCAAACTGCGCAACGGCGAAACAGAAAGCGTGGACTGGTACAAATTCCGCATACCCATCGACGACTATGAAAAGGCAGTGGGAACCATACGCGACTTTACCTCCATCCGCTTCATGCGAATGTACCTCACAAACTTCCGCAAGCCCGTAACACTGCGCTTCGCCACACTGAAACTCGTGCGCGGCGACTGGCGTCCCTACATGAATGCAATAGCATCCACCAACAACACCTCGCCCACAATGAGCGGCGACCTTATAATGTCGGCTGTAAATATCGAAGAGCACGGCGACCGTCAGCCTGTAAACTATGTGCTTCCTCCCGGCATTTCCCGCATACTCGACCCCGAACAGCCCCAGCTGAGACAGGACAACGAGCAGGCCCTCTCGCTCCATGTCGACAACCTCGGTTCGAAAGAGTCGCGTGCCGTTTACAAGAAGAGCACACTCGACATAAGACAATACGAAAGGATACAGGTGTTTGCACATGCCGAGGCTCCGGAACTCGACGGTACGATACTTGCCGACAACGACATTTCGCTCTTCGTCAGACTGGGCTCGGACTACAAGAGCAACTATTACGAATACGAAATTCCGCTAAAGCTTACACCCCACGGCTCATATGATGCCTACAGCACAGCATCGAGCACGGCAGTGTGGCCCGAGGAGAATATGCTCGACATTCCTCTGTCGAAACTTACAGCCATCAAGGTGAAGCGCAACACGTTGCGCAATGCAAACACCACAGGCGTGAACAACACCACCATCTACAGCGAATATGACGAGGAGAAGCCCAAGAACAGAATAAGTGTCATCGGTAACCCCTCGCTGGGACAGGTAAAGGTGATGATGATTGGTGTGCGCAACAACACCGGTACCCCAAAAACGGCTACCGTATGGGTAAACGAAATGCGTATGCTCGGATTCAACAACAAGAGCGGATGGGCGGCACAGGGTAACCTGAACATAAAGTTATCCGACCTCGGAAGTATCGCCGCACAGGGCAAGATAGAGACTGCCGGATTCGGTGGCCTCGAAGACAAACTCGCATCGCGCCGCAAGGACGACTATTACAAATACTCCGTAACCGGTACATTCGACTTCGGACGCTTCTTCCCCAAGAAGGCAAAAGTTGCATTGCCCACCTACTATTCGGTATCGCGCGAAGTGAAGTCGCCTCTCTACAGCCCATTCGAGACCGACCTTCTGTTCGATGATGTACTCGACACATACGATGGAGCCGGACAAGACTCCATCAGGAACATTGCCGAGGTGAGATCGACCGTACGCAACTTCAGTCTGAGCAACGCCAAGATAGGTATTGCCAGCAAGAAGCCTATGCCCTACGACCCTGCAAACTTCACATTCGGATACTCATACTCGCGCACTGACAACAGCGGAAGCACAATCAGCTGGGAGAACAAACTCAACTGGAAGGCTACTGCTGCCTACGCATACAACAACCCCATAAAGACCATCACTCCCTTCAAGAACATAAAGAGCAAGTCGAAATGGTGGAACATTCTCAAGGAATTCGGCATCAACCCGTTGCCGCAGAGTCTCTCCATCAACACCGACATGACACGTACATACTACGAGTTGCAGACACGAGACCTTACAAACACATACAACCAGACGGCAACCCCGCTCAACTTCTCGCAGCAGTTCTATTGGAACAGACACATGACACTGAAATGGGACCCCACGACCAATCTCCGTACCAACCTCACCACAGGAACGAATGCCGAGATTGAAGAGCCCTATCTGCCCGTCAACCGCAACCGTTACCCTGATGAATATGCCATCTGGAAGGACTCTGTAATGCACAGCATCAGAAACCTCGGACGCCCCTTGAGCTATCAGCAGAGCTTCACTGCGTCATACACGCTGCCCATCAGCAAACTGCCCATTTTCGAATGGACAAAGTTCGATGCAAACTACTCTTCATCGTACAACTGGGCACGAGGCAACAAGTCATCGGGTGTAAACTTCGGCAACACCATTGCCAACAAACGTACTATCACGCTGAACGGTAATTTTGATTTGTTGAAGTTGTATAACATGTCGCCCTACCTCGAAGAGACGAACAAGCGCTTCGCAAGCGGTGCCGCCGCCAAGAACAAGAAAGAGAAGGAGAAGAAGGCGGCAAAAATCAAACCCTTCAAGACAGAGATTACACTGCGCCCCGACACAGTATTGCCCCTTGCACACGGACTAAAGAACAAAAAACTCGTTATAAACGCACGCACCAAGAAGGGCCGTCCCTACAAACTGAAATACAAGGTTGTAGACGAGAACAACATCATAATAAAGAGTAAGGATACACTGCCGCTGAAACTCACAATAACTCCCAAGCCCAAAAGTGAGAATACGGAGTTCATGAAGAGGATGCAGTACCCCACCCGCTTCCTGATGATGCTGCGCAGCATGTCTGTCAACTACACTAACAACTACTCGATGTCGCTTCCGGGATTCATGCCCAACACCGGCGATATGCTGGGACAGAGCAAATTGGGCGGCACATACGCCCCCGGTCTCGACTTTGCATTCGGACTCACAGATGACAGCTACCTGAAACGTGCATACGACAAAGGATGGTTGCTCACAAGCGACAGCGTTGCCGTACAGGCCGCTACAAGTGCTGCGGAAAATCTGCAACTTAAGTTTGTACTCGAACCGTTGACCGATGTAAAGATTGACCTCAACGCCGATTGGCAGAGGAACAAGAGCCGCAACATACAGTATATGTACGCAGGAATGCCCGAAACACAATCGGGAGGATTCTCCATGACCACCATCAGCATAGGAAACTCGTTCGATGTCGGTGGTGAGGGCAACAATTACCGTTCATCTACGTTCAACCGCTTCGTCGACAACCTCGAAGGCATAAGAAAGAGCATAGAGGACAGATACACCGGCACAATGTACCCCCAACAGAGTGCTCTCGCAGGAGAGGTATTCAACCCTGAGAATGGAACTGTAAACAAATATTCGGCCGAAGTGATGCTGCCCGCCTTCCTGAGTACCTACACAGGACGCGAAGGCAAGAAAGGACTGATGGATCTCTTCCCCTCGTTCATGCACATGTTGCCCAACTGGAGCATCAAGTATGCGGGATTGTCGAAGTTGCCGTTCTTCCAGAAACACTTCAAGAGCGTCAACCTCACCCACGGATACAAGAGTGTCTACTCGGTGGGATCATACAGCACATACTCTACATACATGGAGTACACAAACGGACTCGGATACACCAACAATACTGCTACCGGTATGCCTGTACCCAGCAGCCGATATAACATCAGCACTGCTTCGATAAACGAATCATTCTCGCCCCTGTTGGGACTGGATGTTACCACACAGAACAACCTGTCGTTGGGTATCAAATATGTAAAATCGCGCGTGCTTAACCTAAGTGTAACCGCCATACAGCTTGTGGAGACACACTCCAAAGAGCTTGTCCTCAACGCAGGATACAAGATTGTGAACCTGAAGATGCTTGGTGCAAGCAGCAAGGCGAGCAAGAGCAACAAGGTGAGCAACGACCTTAACCTGAGAGCGGCATTCTCGTACAAGAATATGACTGCTCTCTGCCGCAGCATCGACAAGGGAACCACACAGGCAACCAGCGGAAACGACTCGTTCAACTACTCGCTGTCGGCCGATTACACATACAGCAAGATGCTGAACATGAGCTTCTTCGTGGAGCGCAAAAAAACTATCCCGCTTATTTCGGCAAGTTCGTACCCGACGACCACTACCGACTTCGGCGTCAGTCTCAAATTCTCATTGACAAGATAATATGGACTATATAATAACATTCGCATCATTGGTGTGCGCAATCATTGGCATTGCCGGAGCAATAATCCCGGCTCTTCCGGGGCCGCCGCTCTCGTTTGCCGGATTGCTGTTGCTGCTGCTTTGCGATGGCAACGACATTGATACAGCCACGATAATAGCCACCGGAATTGCAGCTGCGGCAATAACCCTGCTCGACTATGTCGCCCCTGTGTGGATGACAAAGAAAGGGGGCGGCTCCACATATGGAATGTGGGGTGCGGGAATAGGAATGTTCGCCGGGCTATTCATGGGGCCGTGGGGGATAATTGCAGGGCCGTTCATAGGGGCACTCATAGGCGAACTTCTTGCAAAAACACCAACGGAGAAAGCTTTGAGGACTGCATTCATTTCGTTTGCAGCCTTCATGCTGACCACAGGAGCAAAAATCATCTATTGCGCCATCCTTTTGGGAATAATAGCAATAAACGCATGGACTATAATCTGGAAACAATAAAAAAATACCATATATGCTTAAGAATTTACATCTAACCCTGTTTGCCCTATTCATGGCATTAGCGGCATACGCACAGAATTCTCTTCCCGAATTTTCAAGTGAAGAATCACCACTATGGTACTATGTGCAGTTTAAGACCGGCGGCAATGTCCTAAGCGACAAAGGAAGCGGCAAAAATCTGCAAACTGCCACAAAGGCAAAAACCGATGCCAACCAATGGCAATTCATAGGAACAGCAGAGGATATGTATATGAAAAGCAAAAACGGCAATTACATATACTACAACGGAAGTAAATTTGCCGCATCGACCTCTTCAAAGACTTCTCTCAAAATAGTAAAAAGCAGCAACGGAGCCGGTGGATGGGAGATACAGCGCAAGAGCGCAAACGGACAGAGCATGAACCAATGGGGAGGCACTGCCGTAGGTGCCGAACTTGGAGAATGGAGTGCCGGCGACAACAACAATCCTGTAACATTTCTTCCAAGCAGTCCTATCGTGCCCATATTCAGCCTGCTTGAAAACGAGCAATGGTACTACATACAATTTGCCATCAGCGACCAGTCGTTCAAAGATTGCGGCGAGGGCAATACTGTTGCATTCACTTCACTTGATGTCTGCGACGAACAGCTATGGAAATTTGTCGGCAACATCGACAGTTTTCAGATAGTGAGCAAGGCAGGTCTCTATGCCTGCGTAAGCGGCAGCAACAAATCGGACGGCAGATTGCAGACAAAGGCCACCCCCGATGCCCACGGCTTCAGTTTCGCTGAGTCCTCAAACAGCGAATATGCCACAAATTTCGAGATTGTACCACGTAATCCATCATTCACTTCCACAGGACTCAACCGTCTTGGTGGCGGCGGATGGAGCACCTCTGAAGTAGGTTTTTGGGACAGAGGAGACAAGAACAACCCGCTGAAATTCACAAAGCAGCAGGATGTCAAAAGCCCCGACTTCAAAGTAATTGGAGCCGAAAGTTTTGCACCGGAGAATACTCTTACATTGTGGTACAACAAGCCTGCCACCCTTACAGACGCAGCCAACAAATGGATGGAATACTCTCTGCCGATAGGAAACGGACAGTTGGGCGCCTGTCTTTACGGAGGCATTGCCACAGATGAGATACAGTTCAACGAAAAGACATTGTGGGAAGGCGGCCCTAATGACATGGGCGGATACGGCGGATACAAGAATTTCGGTTCGGTATTTGTGGAAGACCTCAGCGGGGATATCGGTTACAGCACGACAACGGCTGCAAAAGAGTATGTACGTTACCTTGATATCGAGACCGGTACAGCCGGAGTAAGATACACAAATGCCGACGGCAGCACTAAATACGAGCGTAAATATATATCCTCTCAACCTGATGGCGTAATAGCCGCAAGATACACAGCAACAGGCAGTGGCAAACTGCATCTTAAATTCAGTGTCGCTCCCGGCACAGGCATTAACGCTTCTGCTGTAACCTACTCAGGAAATACAGCCACATTCGGTGGTAAACTCACCACTGTTACATATAATGCCTACTTCCGTGTTGTACCTGTCGGCGAAGGGGCTACAGTAAGCGCCGACAAGGAAGGAATAACCGTAAGCAATGCCGATGCCGTAACTCTCATCTTCAGCGGAGGTACAGACTACGACTCCTCTACCGCATCATGCGTATCGGGCACGTCGAAACTTGCTTCGAAAATCAAAGGATATGTAGACGCAGCCGCACTTAAGGAGTGGGAAACACTCTACAGCGCACACGTTGAAAACTTCAAGAGCTATATGGGGCGTGTAAACTTCAGACTCGGCGGAGCATCGTCTACCCTGCCCACAAACGAACTTATCGACAACTACAACACCGCAAGCAAGAACATTACAGGGAAGGAGGCTGAAGTCCTCTTCCTCGAACAGTTGTATTTTGCATATGGACGCTACTTGCTGATTTCAAGTTCGAGAGGAATAAATGTACCCAACAACCTGCAAGGCATCTGGAACAACCTCGCCAACGCTCCGTGGAATTCGGACATACACACCAACATTAACATACAGATGAACTATTGGCCGGCAGAGCCGACCAACCTCAGCGACACCCATTTGCCTTTCCTCGACTACATAATCACGATGGCCCAACGCGACAACTGGAAAAAGGCAGCCAAACGTGGTGGACAGACTAAAGGTTGGACTGTATTCACTGAAAGTAACATCTTCGGTGGCATGAGCACATGGGGCAGCAACTATTTTGTAGCAAACGTATGGTACTGCTCACACCTGTGGCAACACTATCGTTATACTCTCGACAAGGAGTTCCTCGCAAGAGCCTTCCCTGTAATGTGGAGCTGCGCCGAATTCTGGTTCGAACGCATGATTAAAGACCGCAAGGTGGGCGACGGCACATGGGTGTGCCCAGACGAATACTCACCTGAACAGAATGACAACCCCAAAGAAGATGCCACTGCTCATGCACAGCAATTGGTATATACCCATCTTGTCTATCTTAAAAAAGCTATAGATATATTAGGGCAGGAGAAGTGCCGACTCACCGACCAACAGATGGCCACACTCGATGAGTACCTTGCCAATACCGATCAAGGACTGCACACAGAGCAATTCAAAGGGGGCACATGGGCCGATTGGGGTACAAAGAATGGAGTGAGCAAAGGAGCCAAGCTGTTGCGCGAATGGAAGTATTCGAGTTACACAGTAAGTGGCGACAAAGCCCACCGCCACATGTCGCACTTGATGTGTCTGCACCCGCTTGACCAGATTTCTCCAAGCAGCGAATATTTCAAACCCGCCGTAAACGCATTGAAGCTACGAGGAGACGAAGCAACCGGCTGGTCGATGGGTTGGAAAGTAAATCTGTGGGCACGCGCGCTTGATGGCAACCATGCGCACAAAATCATCAAAAACGCTCTTAAGCACTCAACATCGTACAGCACAGACCAATACAAAGGTGGTATTTACTATAACCTTTTCGACTCGCATGCTCCCTTCCAGATTGACGGTAACTTCGGTGTTTGCGCCGGTGTTGCGGAATTGCTCATGCAGAGCCACACAGACACCATACACATTCATCCTGCACTGCCGTCAGTATGGGCCGATGGAAGCATCAGCGGTCTTAAGGCGGTAGGCGACTTTACTGTAGGCATAGAGTGGAGTGAGTGCAAGGCTACAAAAGCCACAATCAAGAACAATAAAGGCGAAGCATGCTTTGTCAAATACGATGGTGTGAATAAGGCGCTTGTAAAGGTCAATGGCGAAGAGGTCGATGTAATAAGACTCACGAAAAACGTATGCCGCATCCCCTCCGCAGCCGGCGACGAAATTGAGATTGACTTCACACAGACTGCCACAGGAATAAAAGAGACAGCAGAAAGCATTAAAGATGGCGGCTATATCTACGACATCAATGGAAGAAGAGTTGTAGCCGCAACGAAAGGTATTTACATAAAGAATGGCAAGAAAATTTTTGTAAGATAATTGCATCTCGCATAAAAGACAGAGGATATGAAAAAGATTGCATACATCATTTTGGCTATAATCCCTATGCTGCTGACTTCATGCAGCGGCAGCGAAGAACTGTGCATAATGAGTTACAACATCCACCATTGCCGCGGCATGGACAATAATATTGACTACAAGCGCATAGCAGAGGTTATCAACAGTGTATCCCCACATTTTGTTGCTTTGCAGGAGCTTGACAGCGCGACTTCGCGCAACAACGGCAAAGTGTGCATAGAGGAACTGGGCAAGGAGACAGGTATGTATGCCTCATACGCTTCGGCAATAAAGTTCGGCGGAGGCAGCTACGGTATAGGACTGCTCTCAAAGGAGAAGCCCTTGACTACCACTGTCGTCGAACTCGAAAGCCGCGGAGAGGCACGCCGCCTGCTTGTGGCTGAATTTGCGGAATATGTGGTTGCCTGCACCCACTTCCCTCTCAATGGTGAAGACCGCCTGGCATCGGCAAAGATTGTGTGCGACGCACTGAAGGGATACAAAAAACCGCTTTTCCTTGCAGGGGATATGAACTGCGGTCCCGATACTCCCGAGCAGGCTGTGATGACAGAGCATTTCTCCATACTCAACAACAGCAAGGAGTGCACATATCCGTCGATTGCACCCGAAGAGTGCATCGACTATATATATTGCCTGAAAAACGGATATGACTGCACAGTGAAAGAGAGTCGCGTACTCCGCGGCGACAGCATAGCATCGGATCATCTGCCACTTTATACAACGGTGGAATTGTCGCAGTGAGAAACTTCGTAGATATTCGAATTATTGGTGTCCGGTTAATTTTTATTCTGGTTATGTTTTGAACTCCTCC
>SUXT01000145.1 GCA_015060835.1 Bacteroidales bacterium | reverse complement strand
GTCATCCCCTGTGCCATCTCATGTGCCTATCACAGCATCTCAGGCACCCTGCTGGCCGGCTTCTTCCTTTGGAAAGATACACGCAACCGGCAAAAGAACAAGCTTTAGGATATAGCAATAAAGATGCCGCCCCACTCCATGAATTAAGAGACAGCTATGCAATAACCATCAAACGGTGCTTGGACTTATCGACCAAGCACCGTTTGATGGTTATTATATCACACACGACTACTACTCATCGTTTTTCGCAGGCGCTACTGTGAATATAGTAAAGTTCACACTGCCATAGACAATATGGCGCATGAAATTGGGATGTTCGCTGAAGTCATAATCCTTGCCATGCTCAAATATGAAGATGCCATCCTCCTTAAGCATAGCACGCTCGAATACAATTTCGGGGATTGACGCAAGTTCCTTCAACATATAAGGAGGATCGGCAAAGATAATGTCGTATTTGCGCGAGTCCTTACGCAGAAAGCGGAAGACATCGTCGCGCAAAGGAATCCACCCTGCATCGCCCAACTTGGCATGAAGTTTTCTTTGATGGGAATAATGCATAGAGTCCAACTCCACCGAAATTACGGGAGAGCATCCGCGCGACAGAAATTCAAGGCTTATGCCTGCAGTACCCGAAAAGAGGTCGAGCACACTGCAATCCTCAAAGTCAATGATATTGTTCAACACATTGAAGAGATTCTCCTTCGCAAAATCTGTTGTCGGGCGCGCCTTGAAATTCTTGGGAATATCGAAATGGCGTCCTTTATATTTTCCGCTGACTATTCGCATAATATAAGAGCTTGAAGGTCAAATGGTATATTTTCAACTTTATTCAGTAGGTTGGAACGGAACAGTTCTCGGGGGTTGACACGTTCCACATTGCGCACGAAGCGCGACACTGCCATATGCACGGCATCAGCCGAGCGGTCGCCACATAGCAGAAGCGCATCCGTCTCCTGCGACTGGCCCAGCTCCGAGAGTACGCTCAACAGATAGAACAGCTGGTCGTCGATATTTTCTGCTCCGAAGCTGTTCATAAGCACAGGACGTTCACCCTCCATTGCTATAAGGTAAGAACTTGTACCATGATAACAGGCAAGCATATAACGTTCTTCGCTGCGCGGGTATCGTGCAAGGAAGCCCAGCAGGATGCTCGCTGTGGAGTAGAAACTGACATTGCCTATCTCGCACACGCGGCGATAAAGTTCCTCATCTACAGCAAAGAGCACTGCCATACCCTGCGCACTCATCTTGTTGGCAAGCACCTTCAGTTGTCTGTCGCGCACGTCAAAGCAAGAGCCGAAGAGCTGTTCGTAATCCTCCTTACGGTCATACTCACCGGGAACAGTGGTAAATTCCGTCGTAGCCACTATCACCTGCACTGTATTGAACTGCATCCCGGCAAGGCCGCTACCCTTCCATGCCTCATCGAAATTCAGGGCAAGCGTAAGCGAGGAGTCACACTCGTAATAGTTGTAGCGCACCGATTCGGGTCGCTGTGAATCGTAGGTGCAAAAACAAAATCCATCCGTACTTATACGGATGGATAATGTTGTCAAAAGGAGTGTTGTATCCTTATTCATGCAAAAGGTATTACTCCCAGTTACCTGCGTTGTTGTTGGGCATATTTACATCACCAACCTTAAGACCGCAGTAACGATCCATCTTCTTCATGTCGGCGATGAGGTTCTTAAGCTCCTGGTCGTTAACACCTGTCAAGTAAACCTCGTAGGGAGTGCGTGCCTCGAAAAGATACTGAGGACCGCCGGCCTTTGTTGTATCAACGCTTGTCTCAACCTCGAAACGTGCGCCGTTGCCGAAAGGTACGTATGCCAATGAATCGATTGCGTAACCTTTAGGGAAGATTGTGTCGAGAAGTGCAATCCAAGATGTATCGCGACGGAAGCCCATAAGACCCTCCTTCTCTACCTCTTTCCAGTCGTTGGTCTTCTTGGCCTTGTTGATAATCTCCATGGCCTTCTTTTCTGTAAGACCGCGCTCAAGCTGCTTGTCGTCCAATTCACCCTCTTTGAGGATTACGGGCATCTGAGAAGTCTTTACAAACTCGATAAGAGTATCGAGGTTGTCGGCATAACCGATTTTCAAGATGTTGCGATACTCCACCTGTGCAGTACGGATGTCAATAAGACGTGCAATGATTGCTTTTTCGCGAAAATCACGCTCCTCTTCAAACTCGATGGGACCCATGATGCTGCGGTAGCAGATGTAACCGAGACCCACAATAGTTACAGCAAGTAACAGATTTAAAACTTTTTTCATTGGTATCTATAATTTTATTATGTATTTTCGTAGCGCAAAAATAAGACAAAAAAACGGAATAGCCGTTTGATTGTGCAAATTTTATTAAAGAAAAGTGATAAATAACTATTTAGCTACGCAAATTAAGACAAATTTTCCGTTCCATCCAACAGTTGAGCAGGAAATTTCCATAGAAAAGTTGTCTGAATTTATTTTATCGCCCGACGACAGGGCTGTTTTTGTGCTGTGTGGATATGCGGGTACGGGAAAGACCACTCTCGTGTCGGCTCTTGTGCGCACACTCACAGCACTGCAACGCAAATGTGTGCTGCTCGCCCCAACAGGAAGAGCGGCAAAAGTGTTTGCGTCCTATTCCGAGAAGGGGGCGTTCACCATACACAAATGGATTTACCGCCAGAAATCGATTGTGAGCAACACTTTCACACTGTCCGAAAACCTTTCGAAAAACGCCCTTTTCATAGTAGACGAGGCTTCAATGATTGCCAACGGCGGAATGTCGGGATTCGGTTCGGGTGCACTGCTCGACGACCTTGTGGAGTTTGTCTATTCGGGCGACGGTTGCCGATTGCTTCTTCTCGGCGACACTGCACAGTTGCCGCCTGTGGGCGAGGAGCTCTCCCCTGCCCTATCGCCCGACTATCTGCGCAGCATGTACCTGCATGTCATGCAGATGGAACTTACACAAGTGATGCGCCAGAGCGAGGATTCGGGCATACTTTCAAATGCCACCATGCTCAGGAGAATTATTGCAAGCGGCTCCACCGATGCCCTGCCGAACATCAGGCTGAAAGGCTTTCCCGACATCTGCATCGTTACGGGCGAGAACCTTATCGAGAGCATAGAGACGGAATTCGGCAATGTGGGGATAGAAGAGACCATCATCCTGTGTCGTTCCAACAAAAGGGCAAACATATACAACGAGGGCATCCGCCGGCGCATTCTCTACCGCGAGGATGAGCTGAACAGAGGCGACCTGCTGATGATTGTGAAGAACAATTACTATTGGCGCGAACATATTGGCAAGGTCGATAAAGAACTTCTCGAAAAGATTGATTTTATTGCCAACGGCGACATTGCCGAAATCATACGCGTGGGCGGCAGCGAGGAGATGTACGGATTCCGTTTCGCTGATGTTACGCTCTCCTTCCCCGACTACGACTGCGAGATGGAGGTGAAGATTATTCTCGACACACTGACGAGCGAATCGCCGTCGCTCACCCGCGACGAAAACGAGCGTCTCTTCTCGGCTGTATGGGAAGATTACGACGAGATACGCAGCAAGCGCAAGCGCATGGAGAAGTTGCGCGAGGATCCTTACTACAATGCCATGCAGGTGAAATATGGTTACGCTGTAACCTGCCACAAGGCACAGGGCGGACAGTGGAAGACAGTCTTTCTCGACCAGGGATTCATTGCCCCCGACGGCATAGGGACCGACTATTACCGTTGGCTGTACACTGCCTTTACAAGAGCTTCGGAGAGACTATACCTTGTCAATTGGCCTACAAAGAACAGCGACAGCAGGTAAATAGGATTTCTTTTACAACAACATCGGCAGCGGGGCCTTATACATGACCTGCTGCCGATGTTTATTTATCTATTGATACTTGTTACTTAACTATCTTCATTTCGTCGATAAGGCGTTTGCTTGATTATGAACCCCTAATTCAAAAGGTAATCAAATACATTCATCATTATAATGCCATTGGGCATAGTATGCGTCGGTATGTCATCTGTTGTGATAATAATTTTTGTAAAAGAGTCGTCTGTTAGGGTTAGTGAGCGTTGTTCCTGTTTCTGTTTATCTTCATCCGGCAAAGAATAAGCAGATTGTATATACACCCTTTCACTACCTCTATTACAAACGAAATCAACCTCAAGTGTGGTTCTGGTAGTCTTACCTTCATCATCTTTTTGATATAAAGTGACGCAGCCTACATCGACCTTATAGCCATTGCCAATCAAATGATTATATATGATATTCTCCATAATATGAGTAGGTTCAACTTGTCGGAAATTCAAAAGTGCATTACGCAACCCAAGATCAGCAAAATAATATTTGTAAGGAGTATCTATATACTTCTTTCCTTTAATA
>SUXT01000144.1 GCA_015060835.1 Bacteroidales bacterium | reverse complement strand
GTCTTCAAAAACTGTCGTTTTTGAATCCACCTCCCCTTTAAGGGCAGGAACTTTTTAGAATAGTTTTTTATCCATTGAAGGATGGGGGTGTACTTTTTAGGTATAATATCGCATAATCATTTAACATTTTCTATTTTATGATAAAAACAAAATCATCTACATAGAACTTAACTCCTTACAAATTATAAGAAGCTGTTTGAATTTTATTTCGGAATTATTTGAGAGCTATTTTGAGTAGATTTTCTTTCGCATTTTGCAGGGAATAGCGGGCTATTTCCAAAAAATAAGAAAGAAAAGATACCAAAATAGACTCAAAGAAACCGAAATGAACAGCGCAAATATAGAATTATTTTCTAATAAAATTCAAACAGCTTCTAAGTCCAAAGATAAAACAACGAAAGCATGGAATTACATTCTATTTTCAGCAATTCCACATAATTAAACATATACAACCGAACCAAAATCACACATCCATCCGCGACACACGCATATAGAAGAAAAGTGCCGCCGCCATAAGCACAATCCCCAAAAGAGCATACAGCAACCTACTCCTCTCCCTGCCGAACATCCTCACTACCGGCTCGGCATTCCTGCTCTTGAAGAACCAATCGGCATCAAAGACCGCTGCCGAGAGCGCAACGGCTCCCGACAGCAGCATTATAGCCTGCAACAGATAGTGGGCAAACATAAGAAGCTATTTAAATTTTATTGGGAAAATATTTTTTCATTGCGAAGCTGGTTTCGGTTTCTTTGAGTCTATTTTAGGCATCTTTTCTTTCTTATCCTTTGGAAATAGCCCGCTATTCCCTGCAAGATAACAAAGAAAATCTGCTCTAAAATAGCTCTCAAATAATTCCGAAATAAAATTTAAGCAGCTTCTAAGTTTATGCAATTATTCGTTTTTCAAAGGATTCCACCCCTGAGCCTTCAGCTCCATCTCCACGCCGTCGCGTGTAACAAGCGCAGCACCAAGCTCCTCTTTTACAATATGCCCTACAAGGCGCACATTCTTCAAAGTTGCAACCTTTTCGTAGTCGGCTATGGGCACTGTAAAAAGCAGTTCGTAATCCTCGCCGCCGTTGAGAGCACAGGTAATCACGTTAAGATTAAGTTCCTCGGCCATCACAGCAGTCTGATAATCTATAGGAATATTATCCTCGTAAATTCTACACCCTACTCCACTCTGCTTGCAGATGTGCAACAGCTCCGAGGAGAGACCATCCGAAACATCCATCATAGATGTAGGAACAATATTCGCCTCGCGGAGAGCCTCAACAATATCCCTGCGTGCTTCGGGCTTCAACTGACGCTCAAGCAGATACTCCTTTCCTGCAAAGTCGGGTTGCACACCCTCCTCGCCATCAAGAGCAACCTTTTCGCGTTCAAGCAGTTGCAAACCCATATACGCAGCACCGAGGTCTCCCGACACGCATATAAGGTCGGTGGGCTTTGCACCACTGCGCTTCACACTTTTTCCGGCGGGCGCAGTACCAATAGCAGTGATGCTTATTGCAAGACCTGTAAGCGAAGATGAGGTGTCGCCGCCTACAATATCCACATTGTGTCTTTCGCACGCAAGTTTCAATCCTGCGTAAAAATCCTCAAGATCCTCGATGCAGAATCTCTTGCTCAGTGCCACAGAGACGGTAATCTGCTTGGGAGTACCGTTCATGGCATAAATATCCGACAGGTTCACCATTGCAGCCTTGTATCCCAAATGTCTCAAAGGGACGTATGTAAGGTCGAAATGCACACCCTCCATCAACAGGTCGGTGGTTACAAGCACCTCCTCGCCCTCTTTGAAGCTGAGAATTGCCGCATCGTCGCCCACCCCCATCAATGTCTCTGCATTGACGGGAGTGATATCCGATGTAAGATGTTCTATAAGACCAAATTCCCCTAAAGTGGAAATTTCTGTTCTGTTTGTTCTATTCATCCTTTACAATAAGGTATTATGAACGGTTGATAAGTTCTTTGAAAATGGTTGTCATTCTGGGCTGAGCCTCGTCGGCAGCCTTCTGCACCTCCTCGTGGCTTACCTCAACAACTACGCCTTCGAGTCCGAGGTCGGTGATTACTGAAATACCGAATACCTTGATGCCGCAATGACGGGCAACGATAACTTCGGGCACAGTAGACATTCCCACTGCGTCGCCACCCATTCTGTGGAACATCACATACTCTGCGGGAGTCTCGAATGTGGGGCCTTGTGTACCAAGATATACACCCTCCATCACACGGATGCCCTTCTCGGCTGCAACCTCTTTTGCCTTAGCGATAAGTTCGGGGTCGTAGGTCTTGGACATATCCGGGAAGCGGGGACCATACTCGATATTCTTTCCGCGCAAGGGATGTTCGGGGAATGTGTTTATATGGTCGTTTATAATCATAAGGTCACCGATGATAAAATCGGGGTTCATACCTCCGGCTGCATTTGACACAAAGAGTGTCTTGATGCCAAGTTCGCGCATCACTCTTACGGGGAAGGTTACCTCCTTCATAGAGTAGCCCTCGTAGTAGTGGAAGCGGCCCTGCATTGCCATAATGTCCTTGTTGCCGAGTTTACCGAAAATCAATTTGCCCGAATGTCCCTCAACTGTAGAGAGGGGGAAATTGGGAATATCCTTGTACTCAACCTCGTACTTTTCTGTTATTTCGTTCACAAGACTACCGAGTCCGGTGCCAAGAATGATGGCTGTTTCGGGTTTAGTCTTCATCACCGACTGCAGGTATGCTGCGGTCTCCTGTATTTTCTCTAACATAATCTTTAATTATTTGGTTAAACTTATTTTCTTTGTCAATTATTTTCACCTTTATAGGCAATGCACATATATTATCCTTTATTATAGCGGGGATGTCGTCACGTCCCATCAGTCTCTCTGCGTCCTTTTCGGTGGTAACAATGAGTTTGTCGGCAGAAGAGAGCGCCGAAAATCTGCGCGCAATCCCTGAAAGTTCCTCCGATGTAAAATTGTGGTGGTCGGCATACTGCATCAGTGTAACTACAGCACCGCGACGTTCAAGTTCCTTCTTCAAAGGTTCGGGGCGGGCAATTCCTGTAAGCAGCAACACCTCGCAGCCATTTTCCACCTTGCGTCCTTTAATAGAAGGATTGCACAGGGGGGAAAGTTCATCGTAGCAGACGGTCGAGAAGAACACCTGCGTATCTGCACCTGCGTTCAGTTTCCTTATAATACAATGTTTCTCCTCCTCCAAAATAGAAGGAGGGCATTTTGTAATCACAACAACATCGGCACGCCTTATACCGCGTGCCGATTCGCGCAAACGACCGAAAGGCAACACATTATCCTTCCACACAGGACGATTGTAGTCGACAAGCACAATCGAGAGTCCCGGCTTTACGTGCCTGTGTTGGAAGGCATCGTCAAGAAGTACCACTTGCGGAGGATTCTGCTCTTTCAACAACATTTCTATGCCATTGACACGCTTCTCATCTACCGCGACAGTTACCTGCGGGAATTTCTTCTTTATCTGCGAAGGCTCATCGCCGACAGCAAGTGCATCGCCACCGGCAACAGCTATCAGGAAACCCTTTGTCTTGCGCCTGTATCCACGACTGAGGGTAGCCACAGCATATTCGTCCTTCAAAAGATTAATGATATATTCGATGTGCGGAGTCTTCCCGGTCCCACCAAGCGTAAGATTACCCACGCAGATGACAGGAATATCGAACATACGACTCGGCAATCGTCCACTGTCGAATGCCAGATTGCGCAAAGTCATCACCCAATGATAGGGATTGATATAATCAAGAAGCTCCATGAGTATAAATAATCATTATCAACGCGAAGATACAAAAAAAAGCCTTTTTAATATAATAATCGGGCTATAAATAGCGTTTTTAAGGCAGAAAAAGGAGCTGACAAAAAATTGTTTCCTCTTTTTTTTTGTATAAATAGCTGTTATATTGAAAAAAAAGGTTACTTTTGTGGCAAAATTGTGCGCGAATTATAAATTTTTCGTAACTTGCGCCAAAAATAGGTATTTCACATGCCGTAGGGAAAGATGCTCGAGTGGTTGAAGAGGCACGCCTGGAAAGCGTGTATACGCCAAAAGCGTATCGGGGGTTCGAATCCCCCTCTTTCCGCAGGATACCGCAAACCGGAGCAACCGGAACAGGAAAAAGAAACAAGCGAATAATTATAAACTATTAAATAACAATTTCTAAAATTAACACACAATGAAAAAGCTTTTTGCAATTGTTGCAATGTTGGGATTGTTCACATTCGGAACAATTCAGTCTATTCAGGCACAGGATGCTGTCGCAACCAGCGAACAGACAGAACAGGTTGATTCTGCAGCTACAGATTCTACCGCTATCGATTCAACAGCTACAGCAGCTGCTGAAGAAACCGCTCCCGCTCCCGTAGAGGAGGCTGAACCCGAAAGTTTCCACAAAACATTGAAGACTAAGTTCATCGAAGGTGGCGCAGGCTTCATGTCTTTGGTTGCTATC
>SUXT01000143.1 GCA_015060835.1 Bacteroidales bacterium | reverse complement strand
AATTTACATTCCTCCTCTTGAAGAGGACATTGCGTAATAAGCAATGTTTGCGACGACGAAAGCTTTAGCTTTCCAAAGTACCGAATTGCCGCGCCTCAAAATGAATAGAAAATAACAAAAAAGAACATTGAATATGCTTAACGAAAAACTCTATAGCACAGCGGTTTAGCATTTTGTTATATAGAAGGAGTGCCGAGCTTGCGAGGTCATTCAAAAACACAGTTTTTGAAGACGGAGGAGTTCAAAACATAAGCAGGATAAAAATTTACCGGACAACAATAATTGTAGATATATTTTCAAGAAATGAGCATCGTAGATATAGATTTATTTTTCAAGAAAATTTAAACAGCTTCTGAATCAAAATAACTATTTTTGCAATATGAAACTGATAACGGCAAATGGTATTTCCTGTTGAATAGCTGAAGGCTGCGACTGGCATGAGTGCGCATAGACTAATACATTTGCATCTTCTGATAAATACAAAATAGAAGTTATGAAAAACATCTTTTCTCTCTTGGCTCATTTTGCGGTAATGGTATTACTGCTGTTTGTAACCTGTTGCTCATCTTCTACAATAGAGGTGGGTACGCGAATTTCGGCTCTTGACGATTCGGCATGGCGTGTCTCCAAATGGATTTCTGCGGCAGATGCACCTGTGGCGACAAAAGGTAATAATGGAAGGGCTGCAGATGGCGCAAGCTGGTTTGTCTCTACAGTTGAGAACAAACAAAAGGTGGTGTCGGCAAAGTGGATGACTGCCGGATTGGGCGTTTACGACATTTACATCAATGGAAAGCGGGTGGGAAAAGAGATTCTCAAACCCGGATTCACACATTGCAGAAAGACAAAGCGCTCGTTTACATACGACATCACCGATGCGTTTCTCACCGGTCAGGGTGAAGAAAATACTCTCTCGGCTCAGGTTACTCCCGGTTGGTGGGCCGACAAGATTGTAGGCATGGTCGGTAAGAAGTGTGCGTTCAGAAGTGTGCTTGAACTGACATATGCCGATGGCAGCAAGCAACTCTATGGAACTGATCTTGAAAATTGGAAGGCTGGCATTGCCGGTCCGGTGAAGCATGCTGCCATATTCGATGGTGAAGAGTATGACGCTCGCGAAGCAATGGGATACGATTGTGCGGACCGATTCTCTATGCCCGAAGAGAATACTGAATTTGAAGGCGAAATACTTCCATCGGAAGGTGCCGAGGTATATCTGCGTCGCGATCTTGCACTCTCTCCGGTAAAGGCATACACATGGAAAGGTGTAGAGGGTGCTGTTGAGAATGAATTTGGTAAAGTGACCGTTGTCAAGGAATTTGCTTCGGGCGAAACAATGGATATAAAAGCAGGGGAGACTCTTGTTGTGGACTTCGGACAGAATTGTGCCGGTGTGCCTGAATTTGTTTTTAAAGCAAATGAGGGTGTGGTGCTTACTTGTCTTCCCGGTGAGTTGCTGAACGATGGTAACGGAGCAAGAAGCAGAGGAATGGATGGTCCCGAAGGCAGTGTGCATCGCGAAAATTTACGTACTCCGAAGAGTGCTATGATTCTTGGTTACACCTTTGCTCGCGGCGACAACTATGTAAGCTATTCTCCTCGTTGCACCTTCTTCGGGTATCGCTATGTTTCGATTACGGCAACTGGAGATGTGAGCATCAAATCTGTAAAATCAATACCCGTAACCTCCATAGCCGGTAATTTAGAGATAGGACATATTTCTACGGGAAACGACCTTATAAACAGACTTATCCAAAATACATATTGGGGACAGCTCTCCAACTATCTCTCTGTTCCCACCGATTGTCCGCAGCGTAATGAACGTCTTGGATGGACTGCCGATACTCAGGTTTTTGCCGAAACCGGCAGTTTCTTTGCAAATACCCTCTCTTTCTTCAAGAAGTGGATGCGCGATATGCGCGACAGCCAACATCCGTTGGGTGGTTATCCCGGTGTGGCACCCTGGGCGCAGTATGGCAATGAATTTATGCGTCTGGGATGGGGTGATGCAGGCATCATTGTCCCGTGGACTGTATGGAAGCAGTTTGGAGACATAAGTATAATAGAAGAGAATTGGGAGTCGATGAATCTCTTTATGAATCGCATATACGAGACAAAATACGACCATGAAACTTTGCGTGGGGAGAACTACAACTACCAGTGGGCTGATTGGTTAAGTTATGAGCCGCTGGAGAGCTGTAGCGGACGAGCGTTCTCTTCTGACGGCCCTCTGCCCGAGACTGTTGATTATTGGAATTATCTTTGTTCGTCGTATTGGGCCCTTGATGCTGCAATGATGTGCGACATGGCAAAGGCTACAGGACGCGATGCTGCAAAATACAGGCAGATGGCCGAAGAGGCAAAACTCTACATAAAGGAACGCTTCCTGAACGAAGACGGTACTTTCAGGACGGAGATCCTTAATACCATGCAGACCCCTGCGCTCTTTGCCTTGAAGACAGGCGTTGTAGAGGGTGAGGCTAAAGAGAATATGATTAAACGACTCAGAAAGAATTTTGCCGACCATGATAATTGTCTGCAGACCGGCTTTCTGGGTACATCCATCCTTATGGCTACTCTTACAGAGAATGGCATGCAGGATATTGCCTACGAACTCCTTTTCCAACGCAAGAACCCCAGTTGGCTCTACTCGATAGACAATGGAGCCACAACTATTTGGGAACGATGGAACAGTTATATGGCAGATAAAGGAATGGGACCTCGTGGTATGAACAGCTTCAATCACTATGCCTACGGATGTGTTTGTGAATGGATTTGGGAGAGTGTTGCCGGCATATCTTGCGACCCTACTGCGCCAGGCTTCAAACATATAATAATGCGTCCAATTCCCGACAGGCGTTTAGGTTACGTTGAGGCGGAGTATAACTCGGCTGCCGGTCTTATAAAGAGCGCATGGAGATACGAAGGCGAAAAGTGGGTGTGGACATTTACTGTCCCTGATGGCGCAACAGCGTCAGTAACTCTTCCGGGTGAGTGCGAATCTCAGGAGTATGCATCCGGAACATACACTGTTGTAAGGTAGCTTAAAATGATATAACGAAGATGATGGATAGAGTAAAAAATATAGAAATTGCAGAGTACGATTATCCTCTGCCCGATGAACGTATAGCAAAATATCCGCTTGCCAAGCGCGATAGTTCAAAATTGCTCTTATACAACAAGGGTGTTGTAAGTGAGGATACGTTCGGCAATCTGCCGAAGCATATACCCGCGGGGGCATTGATGATTTTCAACAACACAAAGGTCATTCAGGCGCGACTGCGCTTTCGCAAGGAGACAGGGGCACAGATAGAGATTTTCTGTCTCGAACCTGAGGCCCCCTCCGACTATCTGCAAATATTCCAGCAGACTGAAAGTTGTGTGTGGCAGGCGCTTGTCGGAAATTCCAACCGTTGGAAGAGCGGTACACTCACACAGACAGTGGATATTGACGGCCGCAGCGTAACCCTCACAGCCGAGCGCATAAGTGCACCCGCATCGGTAAATCTTGTCCGTTTCAGTTGGGATGGTGGTGTAACCTTTGCCGAACTTCTTGAAAAGGCGGGCGAACTTCCCATTCCTCCCTACCTCAACCGCAGGACCGAAGAGAGCGACAAAAGCACCTATCAGACTGTATATTCTAAGATTAAGGGCTCTGTGGCGGCTCCCACCGCAGGATTGCACTTTACCCCCGAAGTGTTCGAGGCTCTGAAAAATGCGGGGGTAATCTGCGAAGAGGTAACCTTGCATGTAGGAGCAGGCACATTCAAGCCTGTGAAGAGCGACCTTATAGCCGACCACGAAATGCACGAAGAGTATATCGAGGTGAGCCGCGAACTTATAGCGCGCATCATTGCTGCCGGTGCCTCTGTAGTGGCTGTAGGCACAACATCTGTGCGTACGATTGAGAGTCTCTACTTCTTGGGTGAGGCTGTTGCCGAAAATGAAAATATCGACGAACAGCAGCTCGCAGTCAGCCAGTGGATGCCATACGAGCGCGAGCATACGCTCACTGCGCTTGAAGCGTTGCAGGCTTTGCACGATTATATGTTGCGCAAGGGACTCGACCGCATTCACTCCCACACGCGCATAATGATTGCTCCGGGATATAAATACCGTATAGTCAAAGCTATTGTAACCAATTTCCATCAGCCCAAGAGCACTCTGTTGTTGCTTGTGTCGGCATTTGTCAGCGGCGATTGGAGAAAGATTTACGACTATGCTCTGTCGCACGATTTCCGCTTCTTGAGCTATGGCGACAGCTCACTGCTTATCCCCTGATAATTCCTTATTCAATTATATTAGTGTTCGGTAAACTTATTTAAACTGTTTTAAATTAAAGATTCAAGTCAGTACAAGCCCCAATATTTCATTGAGAGGTTCATTGATGCGCATTAAGCTTTTAGGCAGACGGCGTCAATGGTTTTTGGATAAAGGCGAGGACTGTTTGAGCGAACGCAGTGAGCGAGTTCCGCAGCCCCAAAAAC
>SUXT01000024.1 GCA_015060835.1 Bacteroidales bacterium | reverse complement strand
CTTTACAACCGTTGATTCAATTGGTCAGGGCCTTCCTATTATGCTTCCAAAGGGCGCAAAGGTTATGCAAACTCTTATGCGTTTTGTTGAAGATACCGAAGAATCACTCGGCTGGCAGATGACAAAGACTCCCCTTATGGCAAAGAGCGACCTCTACAAAATCTCAGGCCACTGGGGACACTACAAGGACAAGATGTTCGTATTCGGCAACGAGGAGACCGACAGCGAAGTATTTGCACTGCGTCCCATGACCTGCCCCTTCCAGTACTATGTCTACAAGAACTCGCAGCGCTCATACCGCGATCTGCCCATGAGACTCGGCGAGACCTCTACCCTCTTCCGCAAAGAGGAGTCGGGCGAGATGCACGGTCTCACACGTGTACGCCAGTTCACTATCTCCGAAGGACACCTCATCGTACGTCCCGACCAGATGGTAGAAGAGTTCAAAGGCTGTCTCGCACTCGCAAAATACTGCCTTGAGACATTGGGCCTTCAGGACGATGTAACATACCACCTGTCGAAGTGGGACCCCACAAATACAGAGAAGTACATTGGCGACGCAAGCGTGTGGGAAGAGACACAGCAGCACATCCGCGACATCCTCAACTCGCTCAACATCCCCTTCGTTGAGGACATAGGCGAGGCAGCATTCTACGGCCCCAAAGTGGACATCAACGCCAAGAACGTTTACGGCAAGGAGGACACCATGATTACAATCCAGTGGGATGCCGTACTTGCAAAGCAGTTCGACATGTACTACATCGACCAGAACAACGCAAGAGTACAGCCTTACATCATCCACCGCACCAGCATCGGCTGCTACGAGAGAACACTCGCATGGATGATAGAGAAATACGAAGGCGCGTTCCCCACATGGCTCTGCCCCGAACAGGTGCGCATCCTCCCCATCTCGGAGAAGTACAACGACTACGCATACAAGGTAAAAGAAGAGCTCGTAAAGAACGGCATACTTGCTACTGTTGACGACAGAGCCGAAAAGACAGGCTACAAGATCAGAGACGTAAGATGCGCCAAATTGCCCTATGCACTCATCGTCGGCAAGAACGAGGAGGAGACATCAACCGTTTCTGTATGGAACAGAATTTCAGGCGACAAGGGTGCTGTAGAGATACAGGGCTTCATCGACATCATCAGAAACGACATCGACAACAAGCTTGTTAAGCCCCTCGCATAATCCCATAGACAGTTTCTTATTCTGTACGAGGATATAACCCCAAACCTCCGTTGCACAGATTTGTGCAACGGAGGTTCTTATTATAGGGAGGTTCTATAAATTAGTTAACATAGTTGAAGTTGCTCTCACTCGTTTTGCAATTTGTGAACAAGTTTACATTGCGCTCGTTTAATCGCAACTTTCGAGTTGATTTTTGAATTTATATTATTAGTGTCCGGTAAATTTTTATTCTGCTTATGTTTTGAACTCCTCCGTCTTCAAAAACTGTGTTTTTGAATCCACCTCCTCTTCAAGAGGAGGAATGTAAATTCTTGAAAATTACTAATGTATGACATTCTCCCTCTTGAAGAGGGAGTGCCCGCAGGGCGAGGGAGTTCCAATCATTGACTTAAATTTCTTAATAACGAATTGGGGCTTATAGTTACTTAAATATTGAATTTTAAACGACTTAAATACGTTTACCGGATAACAATAATAAAAAATCAGCAGACACCCACAAGTGCCTGCTGATTTTTATAATATTCTATTATTGTATGTAAATTACTCGTCAAAATCGTATTCGTCGTAATTCTCCTCCTCGTAGTACTCGCCATCATCTTCGCCCTCGTCGATAAAGTCGGGTTCCCAGTCGGCAAAGTCCTGTGCAAGCATTCCTGCATCGTAGTTGCGGTGCACAAGTTCTTCGCGCTTGACAGCCATCATGCGGTTGTCCTCGCTGTTCAACTCCTTCCATAGAATATCTTTAAGGTCGGATATTCCCATGCCGGTGATAGATGAGATAAATACATGAGGTACTCCTTCGGGGAGGGAGCCGGAGAGCATCTCCATAAGTTCGTCGTCCAGCATATCACTCTTGGTGATTGCAAGCACCCTCTGTTTGTCGAGCATTTCGGGGTTGAATGTTGCAAGTTCGTTGAGCAGAATCTCGTATTCTTTCTTTATGTCGTCGGCATCTGCGGGGACCATGAAGAGCAACAACGAGTTGCGCTCGATGTGGCGCAAGAAACGCAGTCCCAATCCTTTGCCTTGACTTGCGCCCTCGATGATTCCGGGAATATCTGCCATTACAAAGGATTTTCCATCGCGGTATGACACGATACCGAGGTTGGGCTCAAGTGTGGTGAAGGGGTAGTTCGCAATCTTGGGCTTTGCCGCAGAGACCGACGCAAGCAACGTCGACTTTCCCGCATTGGGAAATCCTACAAGACCTACATCGGCAAGCAGTTTCAACTCCAATGTAACAGTCATTTCGCGCATGGGTTCGCCGGGCTGGGCGAAGCGCGGTGTCTGTCGTGTTGCTGTGGCAAAGTGCACGTTTCCGAGACCTCCGCGTCCGCCTTTCAGCAGCACAACCTCTTGTCCGTCCTCCATTACATCGCAAAGGAATTCGCCTGTTTCGGCGTTGTAAGCTACCGTTCCGCAGGGCACGTCAATAATCTTGTCCTCGCCGGCGGCTCCGGTGCTCTTGTTGATGCCTCCGCCCTGGCCGTTGCCGGCGAATACGTGGCGCTGGTATTTCAGGTGGAGCAGTGTCCAGTAGTTGCGGTTGCCGCGAAGGATGATGTCTCCTCCTCGACCGCCGTCTCCACCATCGGGACCTCCGTTGGGGATGTATTTTGCACGGTGCAGGTGCGCCGAACCGCGACCTCCGCGACCCGAACGACATATGATTTTTACATAGTCAATAAAGTTCGATTCAGCCATTCTGCGGGTATTTATTTCTTTGATTCGATAGCGGCTACAATGTCGGCGAAAATTCTATCAAGTTCGCCAAAGCCATTGATGTAACAATGCTTGCCGTCGTTCTTGTACCACTCCTTGAGGGGTGAGGTCTGCTCGTGGTAAACCTTCAGACGCTTCTTGATAGTCTCCTCGTTGTCGTCTGTTCTTCCCGACTCGATGCCTCTCTTTATAAGGCGAGTCATAAGCTCCTCTTCGGGAACATCCAGCTCCAACATTACTGTAACATCCTGACCTCTCTCGCCGAGCATAACCTTCAGAGCCTCAGCCTGAGCGATGGTGCGGGGGAATCCGTCGAAGATTACACCCTTGCTGTCTGTGAAGCTGTCGAGTTTCGCTGCAAGAATGTCAATCATCAGTGAGTCGGGAATGAGCTGTCCCTGATCGATAAAGCCTTTGGCTGTCTTTCCAAGTTCAGTTTCGGCCTTTATTTCGGCACGAAGTACATCGCCTGTAGATATGTGGTCAACACCATATTTCTCCAAAATTCTCTCGCTCTGGGTGCCTTTGCCTGAACCGGGAGCACCAAAAATTACAATATTAAGCATCGTCGTTCAATTTTATAAATGTTGTATCGCGTAACTAATGTGTTGTACGCAAAATGATAAATTACCTAAAATTGCGACAAAATTACTACAAAGTTGCGAAAAAACAGGAATTGTAGGACAAAAATACATACGACCGCAGCAAAATATACGATAATCTCATGCGAGAATCCTCGGAAACAAAAAAAAGGAAAAATAGTTGAGCGTATTTACTGATTTATCATTTTTTTGAACTATCTTTGGGGGATTTAATTTGCGTAAATTGTATTTATACCAAAATAACTTTTATAAATTTATAGAAAAATGGCTATCAACAGACGTAATTTTCTAAAAGCTTCAGGAGCGTTGGCAGCACTGTCTATCGTTCCTCGTCACGTGTTGGGTGGTAATGGTAACATTGCACCAAGTGACCAATTGACAAAAGGTATCATTGGTGTCGGCGGTATGGGTCGCGGACACTACGGTTATGGCACCACACGTTTGGTTGCAATTGCCGACTGCGATGCTAACCACTTGAAGGCAGGTGTCGAACTCGCAAAGAGCAAGGCTGCTGCCGGCGACAAGAAGGTAGATGCCAATCCCAAGGCTTACGAGGATTGGAGAGAACTGGTTTACGATCCCAATGTGGATATCGTACACATTGCAACACCTCCCCACTGGCATGCATTGCAGGCTATCGAGGCTGCAAAGGCAGGTAAGGACATTTTCTGCGAGAAACCCATGACACGTACCATCGGCGAGGGTAAAAAAGTACGCGAGGCTGTTCAGCAGAACAACCGTGTATTCCGCTTGAACACATGGTTCCGCTTCAAGGACACATTCTATGGCCTCGGCACACCCGTTGAGCCTTTGAAGAAGCTCGTTGCAAGTGGTCTTCTCGGATGGCCCTTGAAGGTTACAATCTCTAAGCACACCGGTTTCGACTGGAAATTCTACTGGGTAGGTAAGGATAAGCTCGAACCCCAGCGCATCCCCGCAGAGCTCGACTACAATATGTGGCTCGGTCCGGCTCCCTACAAACCCTACAACGCTCACCGCGTACATCAGACATTCCGTGGTTATTGGGATTACGATGGTGGTGGTCTCGGCGACATGGGACAGCACTACATGGACCCCGTACAGTACTTCCTCGGTAAAGACAACGAGAGCCCCGTTAAGGTTGAGGTTGACGCACCCCAGCAGCACTCAGATGCAATCGGTACATGGCGTTCAATCACATACACATACGCAGACGGTTGTCAGATCGTACTTTGGGGAGGTGACTACGGTAACCCCAATACTCCCTACATCGCAGGTCCTAAGGGTAACGTATACAACAACTTCGTATGCGATATTCCCGATTGGCAGAAGAAGCTTGCTGAGTTCCCCGATCCTCTGCCCCAGAACACAGACTTCGAGGAGTGCGTAAGAACACGCCAGAAGTTCGCTCTTAACGAGGAGAACGGTCACCGCAGCTGTACACTCGTGAATATGGGTATCGTTGCTTTGCAGTTGAACCGCACACTCGAATTCGACTCGGAGAAAGAAGAGTTCGTAAACGACGAAGCAGCAAACGCACTCGTTTATCAGCCCATGAGAGGTCCCTGGAAATTCTAACCTTATAAAAGCAAATAAAAATGAGACAATATAAAAGTATTATACTTACACTCCTCGTTGCTCTCTTCTTCGGCCTCAATGCAAACGCACAGGGTTCTGAAAGAGCAGTAACAACCAAGATTGGAGACGCGCTCAATATGCTGCCCGCCGATACACAGAAAAAGTACAACAAACTTATGGGCGATATTGCCGAGACAGGCGCAGAGGGCATCAAGATGCTTCTCGGTTATTTGAACAAGCAGGACGACACACGCCGCCTTGCAGAGTATGCAATCAACGGTTACGTTTCATTCGTTGCCGATCCCAAATTCGACGCTCAGAAACGTCAGATTGTTGTAGATGCAATCAAGGCAGAGTATGACAAAATCAACAAACAGCTCACAGGCGACAATATCAAGGATTCACAGACAAAGCCCCTTTTGGTTTCAAACAAAGAGTTCTTGACACGTCAGCTCTTGCTCCTCGGTGTAATCAAGGCTCCCGCGGTGGCAGAGGCAGAACCTGTAGATGCAAAGACTCTTGCAAAGAACCTCAAAGCCGCTTCTAAATTGGAGCCTAACTTCGCTAACAATGCTGCACGTTGCGTGGCAATCAGCAATTATGTTGAGGGTGTAGGTATCGAGGCAGGTCAGAAGACTATCCTCAAGGCTTTGAAGGATGACTGTCGTCAGTATCGTCTTGCAACAATCTACGCTATCGACGCAAACGCAGCAAGCGAGGAGGCTATCAAGCCCATCATGGATGCAGCTACAAAGAAGATTGCAAAAGCTAAGGATTGTGTAAAGGTTGACCTCCTCTACTGGATGGGCAGCCATCCCGCAATCGCCAACACAGCACTCATCACTCCCTTGCTCTCATCAGCAAACGCTGAGGTTGTTGAGGCTGCTGCTTGGACATTGGCACGCATCGGTAACCCCGACAACATCGCAGACGTAGCAAAATTGCTTGCATCGGCTGACGCTGACAAGGTTACTCTTGCCGAAAAGGTTCTCAAGTCTTACAAAGGCAACGTATGCGAGCCCGCAGTTGCAGTTGAAGGCAAGACAGCACAGGGTGAGACAGCAACTCTTAACCTTATCTCTGCACGCAAGGCCTCTTCATTCAACAAGCTCGTAAACGAGCAGTTGAACGCAAGCGACAATGGTGTTAAGGATGCAGCTTACAAGGCATTGAAAGACGTTTCTACAAAAGATAACCTCGGTTCACTCTACGCTCTCCTTGAGAAGTGCGATGCAAAATATGTTCCCGCAGTTCAGGATGCTATCCTCGCTGCAATGTCAAGCATGAGCAAAGAGGAGCAGTTCAAGACCATCAGCGCAAAGAAGGCAACTGTTGCAGCAGGCAAGCAGAATCTCTACTGGCCCATCGTCTTCAAGACAGCCAACAACCAGCAGCTTCTCGCTATCTGCAACGACCTCGTTGCAAAGAAGGATAACAACCTCCTTTCAGCAGCATTCGAGGCATACATGAAGAGCATCTCAAACAACCTTACAGGTGCACAGCGTCTCTTGATGTACCGCAACGCAATGGGCTTCGCAACAAACGATGCCCAGAAGGTAAGAGTTCTTCAGGCAGTAGCCAAGACAAATACATTCCTCGGTATCATCTACGCAGGTCAGTTCATCGAGGTACCCGCATTGCAGCAGGCAGCAGCTCAGGCTGTTCGCGTACTCGCATTGGGTAACATCGAGTTCAACGGCCCCGAGGTAGTAGCGCTTCTTAAGCGTGCCGCTGAGGTAATCAAGGGTGGCGACGCTATCTACGAAGTTCCCGCAATCAAGCAGCACCTTGAGAAACTTGCAAAACTCAACGAGACAGGTTTCGTAACAATGTTCAACGGTAAAGACCTTACAGGTTGGAAGGGTCTCCTTGCAGCTCCCTATGACAACCCCTACCAGCGTGCAAAGCTCAACAAGACAAAGCTCGCTAAACTTCAGAAGGAAGCTAATGAGGCTATGGCAAAGAGCTGGTCAGCAGTTGACGGTACAATCCTCTTCAACGGTCAGGGCAGCAGCCTCTGCACAGAGAAGCAGTATGGTAACTTCGAAATGTATGTAGACTGGATGCTCTACGATGGCAAAGAACCCGATGCAGGTATCTATCTCCGTGGTACACCTCAGGTTCAGATTTGGGATACACGTCGCACAGACGTAGGTGCTCAGGTAGGTTCAGGCGGTCTCTACAACAACAGTGTAAACGCTAACAAACCTCTTAAGGTTGCCGACAACCCCGTAGGTCAGTGGAACAGCTTCTACATCAAGATGACAGACGAGCGCGTAACAGTATATCTCAATGGTGAACTCGTTGTTAACAACGTAATCATGGAGAACTACTGGGATCGTTCACTCCCCATTATCCTCAAGGAGCAGATCGAGTTGCAGGCACACGGCAGCAAAGTGGCTTACCGCAACCTCTACATCAAGGAGCTTCCCCAGGCTGAGCCCTACAAGCTCTCAGCACAGGAGAAGAAAGAGGGCTTCAAACTCCTCTTCGACGGTACATCACTCAACGAGTGGCAGGGCGACAAGACAAACTACGCTACAGAGAACGGTACAATCGCAGTTCGCAAACGCGGCAGCGGTTTCGGTAACCTCTACACAAAGGACGAGTACGGTGACTTTATCTTCCGTTTCGAGTTTAAACTCACTGCAGGTGCCAACAACGGTGTAGGTATCCGCACCCCCATGGGCAAGGACGCCGCTTACCACGGAATGGAGATTCAGATTCTCGACCACTTCAACCCCATCTACACATCATGGTTGAAACCCTACCAGCACCACGGTTCGGTTTACGGTGTCATCGCTCCCAAAGTATTCGACGCTCTCAAGCCCGTTGGCGAGTGGAATACAGAGGAAATCTACGCAAAGGGTGACTACATCCGCGTAACCGTAAACGGCATTGTCATCACAGAGGGTAATATCAGAGAGGCTTCTGAGGGCGGAACAAAGACACGCGACGGTCTCAACCACCCCGGATTGCTCAACAAGAAAGGTTACATCGGCTTCCTCGGACACGGTTCAGAGCTCTGGCTCCGCAATGTTCGTATCAAGAGCCTTGACAAGAAGTAATTCCCTACTTCTAATATAATATAAATACACAGAAGCCTCCAAACGGAGGCTTCTGTTGTGTTTATATATAAGGTGTAATCTGTTAATAAACAGTTTTATGGACTGCGAAAATATAAATAACCGGCTTCTAAATGGGCGTATAGCAAATGAATTTCGAAAATTTTGCAAAAAAAGTGGCTCAATTGTGTGATTATATAATAAATAAGTGGTAAATTTGCACGCTGAAAAATAATCACTAAACATATAAGGAACTTATAACTTAATTAATGAAGAACGACAACCTTAAAAACCAGTACCGCGTAAATGAGCAGATCCGTGCACGCGAAGTACGTATTGTCGGTGAAGATGTAGAGTCTATAGTAATGCCCTTGAACAAGGCGTTGGCATTAGCCGAGGAAAAAGAGCTTGACCTTGTGGAGATATCTCCCAATGCAACTCCTCCTGTTTGCCGATTGATAGAGTATTCAAAGTTCCTTTATCAGTTGAAGAAACGTGCCAAGGAGCAGAAGGCAAAGCAGGTGAAGATTGAGGTGAAGGAGATTCGTTTCGGACCTCAGACCGATGAGCACGACTATAACTTCAAACTGAAACATGCCATCAGCTTCCTTCAGGACGGCGACAAGGTAAAGGCTTATGTCTTCTTCAAAGGTCGCTCGATTCTCTTCAAAGAGCAAGGCGAAGTGCTTCTGCTCCGTTTCGCAAACGACCTTGAGGAGTATGGCAAGGTAGATATGATGCCTGTACTCGAAGGAAAGCGCATGACTATAATGCTCTCACCCAAAAAGGCTCAGGCTCCCAAGAAGGCACAGGCTCCTGCGAAAGAGGCAAAGCCCGAACAGAAGACAGAAACAAAAAGCGAGTAATGTTGGATAGTACATTACCGTATATATATTAACATTTTAATTTTTAAGAAATGCCAAAAGTTAAGACTAACTCCGGTGCCAAAAAAAGATTCGCTCTTACCGGAACGGGTAAAATCAAGAGAAAACATGCTTATCACAGCCACATTCTGACAAAGAAAACAAAGAAGCAGAAACGCAACCTCGTTAAGTTTGCAGTTCTCGATTCTTCTAACGTAAAGAGTGTTAAAGAGTTGTTGGCTCTGCGCTAAGTAATTAATTATTAACCGAATGTTTTTAGCCTAAAGACCGCATCAGAGAGCGGCGCTAACATTCAAAAAAAAGAAAACTATGCCAAGATCAGTAAATCACGTTGCTTCAAGAGCAAGAAGAAAGAAAATTTTAGGTTTGACCAGAGGTTACTTTGGTGCAAGAAAGAATGTATGGACAGTTGCCAAGAACACTTGGGAGAAGGGTCTTACATACGCATTCCGCGACCGTCGTAACAAGAAACGCGAGTTCCGCGCATTGTGGATACAGCGTATCAACGCAGCTGCACGCCTTGAGGGTATGTCATACTCACAGTTGATGGGCGCATTGCACAAGGCAGGTATTGAGATTAACCGTAAGGTTCTCGCTGACCTCGCAATGAACAACCCCGCAGCTTTCAAAGCTATCGTTGACAAGGTAAAATAAAAAACTTAAAGAACAGATCAAGGCGGTGAAGCAATGCTTCACCGCCTTGATTTTTTTTTAAAGTATGCTCGACATGAGCATTAGTATTAGCTGACATAGGTGATTCCCGGGTGAATCCTTATACAAGGGGTTGCATAACATTAGGAGGTCGGCTTTGAAAGCCGGCGGAAAAATACTCCGCTTTTCAGCAGCTCGATTAATTGTGTGACCGTACAATCTGATTGCGTTTGTCTATAGCAAGACAAGCGGTAAATATACCGCTATCTTTAAGTGAAAATTTGTGTATATGAATATCATTTCTTACATTTGCAATTAAGGGCGGAAAATAGGTTCTGAAGTTTATTCGGTACCTTATATGTACAACACAACAAATACAAACTAATTCTTGATTTTATGGCGACGAAAATAAGTCAGATTGCAGAGGATTATTCAGTGGGTGATGCGATACGCATATCATGTACTCTTGGCGTTAAGGAAGGTTTTATTTTGCAATTTTACGACGACAGGATCAAACTGCGCCCGATTGAACAGGGCAAAAAACCAATGTCGATATCAGAGGATACGATAAAAGATTGGGAAGAGGCTGATGTAGTAGTTGTGCCTGCGGATGATAATGTCGTTGTACCGATTGTTGAACCTTCAGAAAAACCGGTCGATGTCGTGCCAGATGTAGTAGAAAAGGAATTTTCTGCTAATGAGGACGCCGAATGCAAAAGAATAGAGGATGTTGCGGTTGTCGAACAAGATGTATCCGATAATGCTGATAAGGATGCAATAGCACCTGCAGAAGAAAACAGTGCGCAGAAACCTTTGCCCGATCATGTGAAAGGATTCCTCGATCTCTCCAAGGTAGATCCTCATGGAGGTCGTCGTGCATCTATACATTCTGCACGCGAACTGGCTTTGTCCAAGCAGCCTGAATCTACACTCGAACAGAGAGAACCAAGATTGGTTGGAATGTACAAGAAAGACGAGGATAATCATACGATGGTAAAGGCTGTAGGTTATATAACCAAAGATAATAAGGATTATGGTTTTATATGGGACCAGGAACTTGAATCGGAGATAATATTCTATGAAAATGATATTCTTGACGATGACCTGTACAATCATGATGATTGGAAAGGTGTGCAGGTCGTGTATTCAAAAGTAAAAGGTCCGAAAGGAGCAAAAGCTGTGGGAGTGTGTCTGCCCCGCCCTATATATGAACTTCTGGCCATGGCAGAAAGTTGGTCTGACGATGTGGCTACAGCGCAAGATGCATATGATGTGCTCATGAATATAAAAGCTCAGTACCCCTCCCATGAAGAGACTGACTTGCTGATAAAGACAATCGGTAGGAATGCAAATGAAAGAAAACTGCATTCCAGAGTGGTAGCGTTGGATGTTGAAACTTTGAAAAAGCAATCTATTCCTGCCAAAAAGAGTGAAAACGAAATGACAAAATCGGAGAAAGCTAATATAGAGTATAAGAACGCAAGGGATTGTGTAAATCGCCGGCAACATAAAGAGGCGCTCGAATACTTTCTGAAGGCTTTCAAAGCTCAACATTCAATAAATCTGATCAAGGATATCTGTAACCAATATTGCACTTTGTGCAGCAAAAAATATCTCGACGAACATCCCGAAGAGAAAGAAAAGGTAGAGGAAACTCGTCGTTTAGGTCGTGAGTTCCTTAAAAACAACGAACACAGACTGCCGAAAGAACTCTCGACATATCATTTTCTGGAGTCGGTATATTTTGTGTTCCACGAATATGAAAAATTTATAGATATTGTAGATAAGATAATAAAAGTAAAAGCACCTTCGCAAAAAATCATATATCTGAACAAAAAGGCAGTGGCTTTGCTTGCTATGGGTGAAAAAGAAAAGGCCAAAGATGTCTTGGAACAGATTCTTAAGATTGATTCGGAAAATTTGACTGCAAAAAAATATTTGCAGCAGTTGAAAGACAATGAAGTCGTTGATTGGGAAAAAATGATTGAACAGTCCGAAATATCCGACAATCCCATAAGTTCTTTCCTCGTAGAAATAATAGAAAACTATACTGATTTCTATGGAGTGCCCAACTATAAGATAATGGACAAAACTAAATTGTTCAGTAAAGAAGTATACAACGATATAGTCACTCAGGCAAACCAAGAAGGTGTTACTGCGGATTCGCAGAAACGTTCCCAGTTGCTTCTGACAAAGATAAAGATAGGAATGGAGTTGAACGGAACCTATGATAAAAGGGATTTTGCCCTTTACTGCAACGATATGGCCCGTCTTTCCATAATAAGGAATCCCAATAGTGTCGTGTGGGATGTTGTAAGGTTTTATTTCAACGAGTCTTTTGCTCTTACGTCGGATTGGCTTTCTACCAGAAGACAGTTTGTGCAATACCTTGAGACATTGGTGCCGTCCAAGAGAGATGGAATATTCGATAAACTACATACATCTGAATTGGAAAAAAGAATGAGGGAGGATATCTCTTTTTATGTGACATCTTCTTCGGAAACCGCATCCGATATGGATTGGCTGGACGGGTTGTTGCACCCCTCGATATACAATGAAGAAATTTCCAACAAGGTGGCATCCGTGCTGTTCGAAAAAGAGGAACTCAGAAAAGTTTTCGTGCAAAAAATGAAACCGTTGGGTAAAAGCGGTGAGGCTGCAAATACCCGTGATGGGTTTATGGCTGTGTGGAAAGAGTTGCGCGACGAAAGATTTGCTTCGGAAACCAATCTAAAGAATTCATTCCTGTCAAGAATAAAACGTGATTCTTTGCAACAACTCAATGCCAGCATGGAGAGTCTGAATGCGGAGTCTAAGCAATCGTGGCTGTTTACCAAAGATAGGGAAAGATTAAATGACGTTTTCCGTGTATTGGTACCCAAAATAGAATCCTATCTCAAGTCTCAAGAATATACCAGCCGTGAGGATTTTTATAGAGATGCTACACGCTTGCTCGCTTTCCTTGTGATGGATATACGTCAGAATCCTACTAAATTTTCATATGAAGCGTTGTTGCCATTGCTTGTTAGGTTTCAAGAACTGATAACAGAAGATTGGGAGAAATACGAGAAAGGCAGCAAGCCTGTTGTGCTAATATCCTTGCTTACACAAGAGGCCTGTATAAACGATGAGGGTTTGATTGAATTGCAACTTGCCGTTGCGACAGAAAAACAATCATCGCCCATAAACAATATAAGTTTGATTGTGGATGAATCTGAGGAAATTGCCGAATGGGGTTGTAAGGAGGATAAATACGTTGAAACCCTCAAGGGAGGTGATAAGGCTATAATATTCCACCTCAATTTAAAACTGAAAAGTTCATATATATCTATCAAGGCATTCTCGTTGACCGTAACATGTCTGTTCAATACGACAAATGACGAAAAGGCCTCGATGTCTAATGAACTCGCTATTAAACTCTATTCCGTAGCAGAGTTCAGACGTTTCCCCAATCCGTACAATGCCGGTGATGCTGTGACGAGACGCGACATGTTTTTTGGTCGTCAGGCATTTATTGACAATTTGGTGGATGTTATATATTCATCTCCTTCGAAACAGTTGGTCTTTTACGGACAAAAGAGAAGTGGAAAGTCATCGGTTCTTTATTGGTTGCAGGATGAACTGGAAAAGAGAGGCTCTTTTTGTGCGCGTTTCTCGGTAGGCAGTATCTTGGAAAATCTTACAAGTACTACTTTGTTCCACACGATATTGCTTACAATAAAGGGTGCCTTGAAAAGAATCAAAGGGGATAAACCCTCTTTTGATGTGCCGCCGTATGAAGATTTTGAAAATGAGAACAGAGCAAATCCGGTACAGACATTCTCGAAATACATGGCGGAATTCAAGGAGGCATGCAAGGAAGTGCCCGGATGGGAAAATAAACCCATTGTAGTAATGATAGACGAGTTTACCTATATATATTCGAAGATAAGGAGCGGACAAGTGGATGAAACCATTATGCAGCAATGGAAGAGTGTCATACAAGAACCGGATTCTTCATTCGCGGCAGTGCTTGTGGGACAGGATGTAATACCATATTTCAAACAAGAGGTTTATGCAAGAAATGCTTTTCAGATGATGGAGGACTACCGATTGAACTACCTCGAAGAGTCTTATGCCAGAGATCTGATAGAAGTACCCATCGGCAAGGAGAGGTATGCTCAGGGAACGGTTGATCTTATACTCGAATATTCTGCATGTAATCCATATTATATTCAGATGATTTGTAGTGAGCTTGTCAACGACATGAATAAGAAGAAATCCATGATTGCGACAACGGCGGATGTCAATAATGTTGTTAATACAATGATACTCAGATTCGATTCATCTTCTTTTGATAATCTTATAAGCCCCGGTGATGCAATTCAGATTGAAGAAGTTACAGAAAGAAATATAAAGACTGTTTTGTATAGAATAGCTCAGCAGACAGTAGACAGAGAATATTGTTCTATGGATGATATTGTCAAATTCTTCAATGAAGAACTTTTGCCGGATGAGAAAAATATTATAGAGAAAGTCCTTGAAAACCTATATGCGCGAGATGTCATCGCTATGAAAGAGGGATTATATCGTATAAAAGTAAAATTATTTAAGCAATGGATGTTAACTCAAACGCCTCAATGGGCCTCTTTAAAGGAACCGGAAAGATAGTGTCGGGTGATAGATTTGTAGGTCGCGATAACGAACTATCGGATATAAACCAGACAAGTGTAGTCAATAGGGCAAACTTGGCCGTGGTGGGTATGCCTCGTGTCGGCAAGTCAAGTCTTGTCTGGCAGGGACTTGTGCGCGATGACGCGAAAAAGGAACTTTTCCAGGATTACAAAATTGTTGTGGTGTATATTGATTGTAGTACCATAAACTTGACTTCCCGTTTTTACCATCTGATAGGAAGCAAACTCATAGACGAGTTGAAAAGAAATTATGATAATTGTCCCGGACTGAACAGTTATGTAGATGAAAATATAGCAGAGTATCTCAACTGTATAGACAATAACCCTAGAGAACTGGATTCCCTTTTCCCAAATTTATTTGAGGAATTGTTTAGGGAATACAAAATTAGTGTAATATGTGTGTTGGACGAATTTGATAAGGTTAAGAATTTCTTTGAGACCAAAGACTTCATGAGGCTTAGAGAGGCGGCTTATACAAGTGAAGCCCTTTCGTATGTAACAATATCCCGTAAATCTATAACAGAGATAGAGGCAAAGGGGGATACAAATATCTCCAATTTCCACGGAACTTTCAGCAGTTATATATATTTAAAGAACTTTGCGCCCGAAGATATGGGAAAATATTGGAAACGTCTGAAGGACGGCGGCTTTGAGTTGTCTGACGTTCAGCGCGAGAGTGTCTTGTATATAGCCGGAAGACATCCCATATTCTTGGATCTGTGTTGCGAGCAGTATTATAAGGAGCCGGACTGTGAATTGCTTCAAAAATCAAACATACGTCAGAAACTGAATGATGAATTCAATCAGATGTTGGAAATTCTTAAAGGTATCAATGACAAGGAAACCGGTTGTAATCTATTGGATAAGCTGAAGCAGATAATTATAGGTCCTGTAGTGAATGTTCCATTGTCTGATATCAATAAATTATCCGATCTCGGTGTTATAGAACTGACTACTCTCGATGAAAAGGCAAGGTTGCTCTCATTGACTATAGATGAAAGATACAGGCCGAAAGGAAAAAATTGTTATATTCTCTTTTCCGGTTATTTTACGCAACTCTTTTATGCAAAATACTTCTTGGATACAGAATATTGGCCATTGTGGGGAGAAACAGAGAATAGACTTCGCAAGCTTGTCGAGTTTTTCCTTATTAATAGATATGGTGACAATTGGCAAGAGTCGATTGAGGAAGAAAATAGTAATGACTCGAATTGGATGGATTCATGGAATATGATGAAGAAAAGGTGTGAAACGAGTAAAGCTGTGTATACCAATGTGCAAGCAGTATCGGAAATTACATTTTCGGAAACCGGTGAACTCTATTTCTTGTTCATAAAAAAGTATTTTAATATATGGTTCAATAGGATCTTTACTCCTATCAGTGGTGATGAACTGGGACATGTGAGTACTTACGCGTCTGCTCAAATAACTACTTGGTCATCAATATTCGATTTCCTGATGAAGATCAGAAGACCTTATGCCCATTCCAGTGTGTTTGTATTGAGCGACCATGACGCAGAATGTGCGAAAATATATTGTGAACTGGTAAAGAATAAAATTACTGCGTGGGAAAATGCCGGTAGTTCAAGGCCGGCAAAATATAACCCTTGTGCCGTACCCAGTAGTTTAAGAAGCGGAGTCCTGAAAAAAGATTTCTATGGCAAGTTGAAAATATGGGAGCAGAAATCTAGATTCTACTATGTTGTCCATGATTCGCTTGATGGCCTGGAAGAGGGTGATTGCGTGTCGTTTGAACTCTCTTCGAGACCTAATAAATATGATGAAAGCAAGGAATTTTATTTTGCTGTCAATGTCAAAAAAGTATGATTGACTCACGATTTTTTTTTTGCTACAACAGTTTAATTCTTTCCATAGTGTAAAATGGCCTTTTGCAAAAAAAATAAAAAAAATAATCAATGTGTTTGTTCTTTTGTTTTCAAGTTGTATATTTGCCATAGGTTTTGCTGCATTGGATTGACTGGGAAACTCATCAATTATATTCAGAAAACCGAGGTCAGTTTCATTCTCAATGGCGGGCCACGCCTTCGGGTAGCTTTATGCCGGTGGATTACAAAGAGGTGGAACTCTCAAATCTTACTTACTCGGAGTTTCGTCGTTCTATCGGTGTAGCAAAACTTTTTTGGAATACAGCAGGTCGTGTCAATAGGCACGGCCTGTCTGCTTTTTACCGAGTGTGATTTCTTTGTTGCATTTTCTCTGTAATTATGCCTTTTTTGCATTATTCTTTATAAAAATTTACTGTTATATAGTAATTTTAAGCGTTGGAAGTGTTAAAATCGTCGTTTTTTATTGCTGTATTGCACAGTCTGAGTAATTTTGTGCAGTTTTTGAAAAACATAGTAATAATTTAAAAAGACAAAAATGAAAAAATTATTCACGACAATTGTAATGGCAGCTTTTGCTGTTGCATCATTCGCAGGAGGTCTGCTCACAAATACTAACCAGCATTCTGCATTTGTTCGCAACCCTGCACGTTTCGCTTCACTTGGAATAGACGCTGTTTACTTCAACCCCGCAGGTACAGCTTTCCTTCAGGATGGTTGGCATCTTTCTGCAAACTGGCAGATGATCTGGCAGCAGCGTGATGCTATTGCTGTTACTCCTCAGGGCAACAAGAAGTTCAATGGTGAGGTTTATGTTCCCGCATTGCCTACTTTCCTCGCAGCATACAAGACAGGTGACTGGACATTCTCTGGTTTCTTCGGTGTTCCCGGTGGTGGTGGCAAATGCGAGTTTGCTGATGGTCTTCCCAGCTTCAACGGCCTTGCAAGCATGGCAGCAGGCGGTCTTCCCGGAAACTCTGAATTTACATCTACACAGTATGTATTCGCTTTGCAGCTCGGTGCAGCTTACAAAATCAATGACAACCTTTCTGCTTTCGCAGGTGTTCGCGGTAACTACACATCTGCTAACTACGAGGGTAGCATAGGTGCTTCAAAGCCTACAGCTAATGGTAATATCCCTGTATTGGGTCTCGACCTCGACCTTGATCAGAGCGGTATTGCATTTGCTCCCATTGTAGGTATCGACTACAAGGTTGGCAACTTCAACTTCGCCGCAAAATATGAGTTCCGCGCTATTACAACAGTTGAGAACGAGACAAATACATTCGGTCTTTCTCAGATGAATGCAGCAACAGGTCAGATGGACAATATGGATCTTACCAACCCTGCAATCCTGAACGCAGCTATGGCTACAAACCCCACACTTGGCGCACTCGCAGGTTTTGCTGATGGCAACACACTCCGTAACGATGCTCCCGCAATGCTTTCACTCGCAGGCTCATGGCAGGCTCTTCCCCGTCTTCAGGTGATGGCAGGATGGAACTACTACTTCGACAAGGATGCTAAGGTTGAGTCACTCATGGGTGGCGACAACATGAGAAAGCTCTCTCGCAACACATTCGAGTATCTCTTCGGTGCCGAGTATCAGTTGACAGACAAGTTCCTTGTGAGCGCAGGTATCCAGTTTACTAACTTCGGTATCAACGACAACTATACAAGCGACCTTGCTTTCACAAACGACTCATTCATGACAGGTGTAGGTGGCAAGTACAGCCTCACAGACAAAGTTGACATCAACTTCGGTTACTGCTACGCTAACTACGCTCCCGACAACTGCGTGAAGAATGCAGGTACTCCTATGGAGACTAAGACACGTTACGAGCGTAAGACACACAATGCTACAATTGGTGTAGACTTCCGTCTCTAATAAACAATGAAATAGATAAGGCTGTATGTATAGCCTGTCGAAATATGAAAAAATCACAATAAATCTTTTATTGTGATTTTTTCTTGCTGTGTTAGAAGTTGTTTAAATTTTATTGGAAAATAACTCCATATTTGCGATGTTTATTTCGGCTTATTTGAGTCTATTATGGCATCTTTTCTTTCTTGTTTTTTGGAAATAGCCCGCTATTCCCTGCAAAACAACAAAGAAAATCTACTCAAAATAGCTCTCAAATAATTCCGAAAGATAGTGCAAACGAGCGCAATGTAAGCTTGCTTACAATTGCAATGCGAATGCCGCCTATCTTATGAAAATAAAATTTAAACAGCTTCTTACTTTCTGTAAAAAACTGTATCTTTGTTGCCGATAGCGTCTGTATGTACATTCGCCTATCGATGCAACAAGAAAAATATTATCATTAGGAACAATGGCTGATTACTCATCTGTATTCTTTCAGAAACTTCCCAAATATATGCTCACAAAACAGAACCAGACGATGATGGTGCTGTTCGTGTCGTTGTTTGCGGTTGTATTTATAAATATCTTCAAGCCCTTCGGCTCCGAAGACTGGATGATAAAAGGTAAATTTACAAGCACCCAATATCTTGTGTGGTCGACGATACTCGTCTGCATGGGTATGAGCATTGTAGCCATAAGCCGAGTGATAATGTATCACTATGGCAAGAAGGCTACCCGCAAGATAACTGTACTCAAATATATCTGTTGGGTTATAGTCGAACTGTTGTTGCTATCTGCTGCCTTCACGGTGCTTGCACTTATAACCAGTTATGGAGGCGCAGTGCGCGACCCGCTCGAAATATACAAGAATGCATTGCAGAATACGGTATTTATTCTCTTCATTCCCTATCTGATAAGTATAATGTACCTCTCCTATCAGGACAAAAGTGCCAAACTGCGCACAATCATGGAAGAGAATCTTGGCAACAAATCGACCTCCTTTATCTCTTTCCGCGATGAGAGGGGAGTGCTGCAATTGACTGTGGCAAAAGAGAGCCTGCTCTACATAGAATCGGCCGACAACTATATATCAATCTGGTACCTTAAAAATGAACAGCTGAAAAAACAGCTTATCCGTATAACCCTCAAGGAACTTGCCGCGCAACTTGCCGATACAGAGATTGTACGCTGCCACCGCTCCTTTATGGTCAATTTGGCACAGGTGAAAGTTTTGCGTCGAGAAAAGGAGAATATGTTCATAGAACTTGGGTACGCAGGGCTGAAAGAGATTCCAATCTCAAAGACATACGGCGAGGCTGTACTTAAAAGAATAATCCCAATGGAAAAATAAAAGAGACACATATATGAAAAGAGTAGCAATCTTCGCTTCAGGTTCGGGTAGTAATGCCGAAAATATAGCAAATTATTTTAAGGGTTCAGACGCAGTAGAGATATCCCTTATACTTGCCAATAATCCCGAAGCATACGTGCTCGAAAGAGCCAAAAAATTGGGGATAGAGTCAGTCGTTGTAACAGGCAAAGAGTTCCGTGCTGCCGACAAGGTGCTCGAAATACTGAAAGAACGCAATATCGACTTTATAGTTCTTGCAGGCTTTCTTCTGCTTGTTCCTGCAAAATTGATAGAGGCTTATCCCGGAAAAATTGTCAACATCCATCCTGCGCTGCTGCCCAAACATGGCGGTAAAGGAATGTATGGTGATCATGTGCACGAAGCAGTGGTTGCGGCCGGCGACACAGAGAGTGGAATAACAATACACCTCATCGACGAGCGTTACGACTGTGGCACGACATTCTTCCAGGCAACCTGCCCGGTGCTTCCCACCGACACCCCCCACGATGTTGCGGAAAAGGTTCATGCACTCGAATACGAACATTTCCCTCGTGTGATAGAAGAGATAATTGCCACATTGGGATAATACAATAATCATACAAACGGGCTGTATCAAAAAGGTGCAGCCCGTTTGCATATCATAAGAAAAATAAAACTATCCTTGCAATTAAAGAATTAAAAGAGTACATTTGCCTGATACATTGTAGACAATTGTAAACAGAGCATTTTCTCTGAATACTCATAAATAGTTGCAATATGAAAATATCAAAGATAGAACACCTCGGCATTGCCGTACCCAGCATTGAGGAGGCATTGCCATACTACGAAATTGTACTCGGATTCTCCTGCTACAACATAGAGACAGTAGAGGAACAGAAAGTGAGAACCGCCTTCCTTAAAGTCGGTGAAACAAAGATTGAACTTCTCGAACCTACCTCCCCCGACAGCACCATCGCCAAATTCCTTGAAACCCGCGGGCAGGGCATACATCACATTGCTTATGCCGTAGAGGATGGAGTGCAGGAAGCACTCATTGAGTGCGAAGAAAAAGGGGTACGCATCATTGATAAAGTTCCAAGAGGCGGAGCAGAGGGATTGAATATAGCCTTCTTGCACCCGAAGTCCACGCAAGGCGTGCTTACGGAACTGTGTGAAGAGAAAAAGTAACCGTTCAAATAAAATATAGAAATGAGCAAACAATTCGAAAAAATTAAACAGCTCGTCGAAATGCGTGCAAAAGCACGCTTGGGCGGCGGAGAAAAAGCAATAGAAAAACAGCACGAACGTGGTAAATACACCGCGCGTGAGCGAATAGAAATGCTGCTTGACAAAGGTAGCTTCGAAGAGACAGATATGTTTGTAACCCACCGTTGCACCAATTTCGGTCAGGAGAAAAAGAGTTTCCTCGGCGATGGAATTGTAACCGGATGCGGTACCATCGATGGCCGTCTTGTATATGTCTTTGCACAGGACTTCACCGTATTCGGCGGCTCGCTCTCCGAGACAATGGCGCAGAAAATATGTAAGATAATGGATATGGCCATGAAGATGGGCGCACCCGTCATCGGCATCAACGATAGTGGCGGCGCACGCATACAGGAGGGTATCAACTCCCTCGCAGGTTTTGCCGAAATATTCGAGCGTAATATTCTCGCCTCAGGTGTAATTCCCCAAATATCAGGAATCTTCGGCCCCTGCGCAGGTGGAGCGGTATATTCGCCCGCACTTACCGACTTTACGCTGATGACCGAGGGTACATCATATATGTTCCTTACAGGCCCCAAAGTGGTAAAGACCGTCCTCGGCGAACAGGTAACGCAGGAAGAACTCGGCGGCGCAAGCGTGCACGCCGGAAAATCGGGCGTAACACACTTCACCGCAGCAACAGAGGAGGAGGGTATGATGCTCATTCGCAAACTGCTCAGCTACATTCCACAGAACAACAAGGAGACAACACCTGTGCAGCCTTGCGATGATCCTGTCAACCGCAAGAGCGACCTGCTGAACGAAATTATACCCGACAATCCCAATCAAGCATACGATATGTACAGAGTGATAGGCGAGATTGTCGACAACGGCGAATTTCTTGAAGTACACCGCGACTACGCACAGAACATCATCGTAGGCTTTGCCCGTATGAACGGAAAATCAGTAGGAATCGTAGCCAACCAACCCTGCCGCTATGCAGGTGTGCTCGACTGCAACGCATCGCGCAAAGGTGCCCGTTTCGTGCGCTTCTGCGACGCCTTCAACATCCCCCTTGTAACCCTTGTCGATGTTCCCGGATTCCTTCCCGGTACCGCACAGGAATACAACGCGGTAATTCTCCACGGAGCAAAACTCCTTTACGCCTACGGCGAAGCAACCGTACCCAAAGTAACCGTTACGCTGCGCAAATCATACGGAGGTTCGCATATTGTTATGGCCTGCAAACAGTTGCGTGCCGATGTCAACTATGCATGGCCCAGCGCCGAAATAGCTGTGATGGGCGCCGCCGGCGCCGCCGAAGTTCTCTATGCAAAAGAGATAAAGGCCGCCGAAGATCCCAAAGCCCTGCAAGCAGAAAAAGAGGCCGAATACAACGAACTTTTCGCCAATCCCTATCAAGCAGCAAAATATGGCTATATCGACGATATAATAGAGCCGCGCAACACCCGCTTCAGAGTCATCCGCGCCCTTGCACAGCTCGAAAGCAAACGTCAAAGTCTGCCCGAAAAGAAACACGGTAATATTCCACTTTAGTTACCCCTCAAACATATACGATAATGGAAGAAAAGGACAAAAAAATCGACAATGCCACAGCAGCAGCCATTGCAATGGCGCTTAGTGCATACTGCGGCGACAACATACACGACGAAGAGAGCGGTATTATCACCATCACCTACGTTAACAAGAACTGGAATAATTACAAATAATTAAGTTATGAAAGAGTACAAATACAAGATAAACGGAGAAGAATACAACGTAATAATCAACGAAGTATCCGATACCACTGCACAAGTGGAGGTAAATGGCGCAAGCTACACCGTAGAATGGGAAAAGCCTGTGGCGCCCAAGCCTGTGGTTGTAGCCAAACCCGCTGCGTCTGCGGCTAAGCCTGCCGCACCCGCATCCGCTCCTGCTGCAGCAGCCCCCGCTCCTGCAGCAGGAGGATATGCCATAAAGACACCTCTCCCCGGAGTAATCATCTCAATTAAGGTAAACGTAGGCGACACCGTAGCCAAAGGACAGACAGTAGCCGTGCTCGAAGCCATGAAGATGGAAAACAATATAACCAGCGACCGCGACGGCAAAATTGCATCTGTTGCTGTCTCTGCGGGCGATACCGTAGCTGATGGAGCAATACTTGTAACACTCGAATAAGAAACATTTCCCAAAACAAATAGCCATGAAAAAACAATTGACAACACTGCTTGCAGTCATTGCACTGTTCATTGCTCTTCCCTCGTTGGCGCAGATTAACGAGAAACCTTTTGTTATTCCTGAACTGCGCGAATGGAAAGGTGCTGAAGGACAATTCACTCCCGGTGAGAATCTTCGTATTGTGTATCCTGCCAAGGATGCAGCGCTCGAAAAGATTGCCGTACAGTTCGCCAAAGATTACAGCGCAATGTTCAACACTACCCCCGAAGTAGTAGCCGGCAAAGGCAAGAAAGGCGATATTGTTCTTAGTATCAAGAAGGACAAGAAACTCGACAAAGAGGGTTATAACATAAAGATAGGCGACAAAATAGAGATTACAGCCCCCGCAAAGGAGGGCGCATTCTGGGCTACCCGCACACTGTTGCAGATAGCAGAGCAGAACAGCGGACAGAGCATTCCCAAAGGTGTCATTCGCGACTATCCCGACTACGAAATGCGCGGATTCATGTTCGACTGCGGTCGTAAGTACATCCCCATGCACATGTTGCGCCAGTACGTGAAGTTTATGTCGTACTACAAGATGAACACCTTGCAGATACACCTCAACGACAACGGCTTCAAACAATACTTCGAGAACGATTGGAATAAAACTCCCGGCGCTTTCCGTCTTGAGAGCGACTACTTCCCCGGACTTACAGCACGCGACGGCCACTATACAAAGAAGGAGTTTATCGAATTGCAGATGCTCGCCGACAGCCTCGGTGTTGAGATAATCCCCGAATTCGATGCCCCTGCACACTCATTGGCATTCACTCACTATCGTCCCGAAATTGGTAGCGCTGAGTATGGAATGGATCACCTCGACCTCTTTAAAAAAGAGACATACACATTCCTCGATTCACTCTACGATGAATACCTCGGCGGCGAAAATCCTGTATTCATGGGCAAACGCGTACACATCGGTACCGACGAATACTCCAACCGCGACAAGGCAGTTGTTGAAAAATTCCGCTACTTCACCGATTACTATATAAAGAAAGTCGAAAGCTACGGAAAGCAGGCCTGCGTATGGGGTGCCCTTACACACGCCAAAGGCGAAACTCCCGTGAAATCCGAAAATGTAATCATGCACGCATGGTACAACGGATATGCCGACCCCGCAGAGATGATCAAGCAGGGATACGACCTTGTAAGCATCCCTGATGGTTACCTCTACATAGTGCCCGCAGCAGGATACTATTACGACTTCCTCAACTGCAAATTCCTTTATGAAAATTGGACTCCCGCGCAGATAGGCAATCAGAAATTCGAAGAGTGTCATCCGCAGATAAAGGGCGGAATGTTTGCTGTGTGGAACGACCACGCGGGCAACGGCATCAGCACCAAAGATATCCACTACCGCGTATATCCCGCAATGCAGACACTTTCAGTGAAGATGTGGACAGGTGCCAAACCTCAAATGGCATACGATGCCTTCGATAAGGCACGCCTCACCCTCAGCGATGCTCCCGGTGAGAGAATTGCCGGACGTTTCAAAGGCGGCAACCGCGACATCTTGAAACTCGCCACACTCAAGCCCGGCACCATCACAGACATCGAAGAGATAGGCTTCGCCTACACAGTCAGCTTTGACATTACAGCTGCTGATGACAAACCCGGTACAGAACTCTTCCGCAGCCGCGATGCAGTGTTCTATCTCAATGATCCCATTTCGGGTATGATGGGCTTTGCACGCGATGGTTACCTCAACAAGTTCAACTATCGTCTCTTCCCCGGCGAAAAGGCACACATTGAGATAAGCGGCGACCAACAGAGTACAAGCCTCTATGTCAACGGCAAACTGATAGAGAAGATGAACCGTCAGACAAAGCTGTTCAACAAGGATGGTAAGGACAAGATGTACTACGTGCGTACACTTACTTTCCCATTGGCAAAGGCAGGTCAGTTCAAGAGCCAAATAACAAACTTCAAGGTGGTGAACTACTGCAAATAGCAATAGATAAACGAAAGCAAAGTTCCTGCAATTTACTCTATGAGTGGTTGCAGGAACTTTCTTTTTGCAATGTCTCCACGAAGCGGTAAAAAAGAACACTATCTTGCCATATAACCCTAAAGCTGTTAAATATTTGCTGTTTTGCGAAATAAATAGCCCGAAAAATTTTTAAGTTTCGTAAACATTTACGAAATTTGGGGCACGTATCAAAAGAAACATCCCGAAACATGGAAATATTCGGGTAACATCACAAGATATAACAGATTTACACAACAAATTGACCATAATAACCATGGCAGAACAGAAAAACATCAAAGAACTCGACCAGGTAATCGTGCGCTTTTCGGGAGACTCCGGCGACGGTATGCAGCTGGCGGGAAACATTTTTTCGACAATATCGGCAACGGTAGGAAACGACATCTGTACTTTCCCCGACTATCCGGCAGATATTCGCGCCCCGCAGGGTGTGCTCACCGGAGTGTCCGGCTTCCAGGTACACATCGGTGCCGATAAGGTATTAACCCCCGGCGATGCTTGCGACGTGCTTGTGGCAATGAACCCCGCAGCACTCAAGACACAGTATAAATACTGCAAGCCTACAGGAGCAATCATCATCGACTCTGACTCTTTCGGCGCAAAAGACCTCGAAAAGGCTGAATTCAAGACAAGCGATCCCATTGCCGAACTTGGCATAAAGAACGACATCATCAGTTGCCCCATCTCGTCAATGTGCGTAGAGAGTCTCAAAGAGAGCGGCCTCGACAACAAGAGCATGCTCCGCTGCAAGAATATGCTTGCATTGGGTATAGTTTGCTGGATATTCGACCGCGACCTTAAGCTCGCCGAAGGTATGATTAGGGCGAAATTCGCAAAGAAACCCGAAATTGCCGAAGCAAACATCAAGGTGCTCAATGACGGATACAACTTCGGACACAACACCCATGCATCAATCTCGCACACCTATCGCATAGAGAGCAAGAGCGAAAAGGCAAAGGGTCTCTATATGGACATCAACGGTAACAAGGCAACAGCATACGGATTGATGGCAGCGGCCGAAAAAGCGGGTCTCAAACTCTTCCTCGGTTCTTACCCCATCACCCCCGCAACAGACATCCTGCACGAACTTGCAAAACACAAGTCAATGGGAGTAATCACCATGCAGGCTGAGGATGAGATTGCCGGTTGTGCATCGGCTGTAGGTGCAGCATACGCAGGTGCGTTGGCTTGTACATCTACATCGGGACCGGGTGTCTGCCTCAAGAGCGAGGCAATCAACCTTGCAGTCATCACAGAACTTCCCCTTGTAATCATCAACGTGCAGCGTGGCGGTCCCTCTACCGGACTCCCCACCAAGTCGGAGCAGACAGACCTTTTGCAGGCTCTCTTCGGACGTAACGGCGAAAGCCCTCTGCCCGTTATTGCTGCAACATCGCCCACAGACTGCTTCGATGCCGCATACAACGCTTGTAAGATTGCGCTGGAGCACATGACTCCCATCGTGCTTCTTACAGACGCTTTCATTGCAAATGGTTCGGCAGCATGGAAGTTGCCGAATATCAACGACTTTGCTGATATAAAGCCCAATTTTGTTACACCCGAAATGCGCGAAGGTTGGACACCCTACAAACGTAACCCCGAAACAGGTGCACGCTATTGGGCTGTTCCCGGTACTCCCGGCTTTATGCACCGCATCGGAGGTCTTGAAAAGAGCAACGAGACAGGCGCAATCTCAACCGCACCCGACAACCACGAACTTATGGTCAAACTGCGTGCAGAGAAGGTTGAACGCATAGCCGACGATATTCCTAATGTAGAGGTTTACGGCCCCGAGGATGCCGACCTGCTTATCGTGGGCTTCGGCGGCACATACGGTCACTTGCGCGAGGCGGCCGAAGAGCTTAATAAGCAGGGCAAGAAAGCTGCACATGCCCACTTTACATACATCAACCCGCTGCCCCGCAACACAGCCGAGGTGATGCGCCGTTACAAGAAGGTGGTTGTTGCCGAGCAGAACCTCGGACAGTTTGCCGCATTCCTGCGCATGAAGATAGACGGATTCAATCCTTATCAGTATAACGAAGTAAAAGGACAGCCCTTCACAGTAGCCAATCTGGTAGAGGCTTTCACAAAAATAATGGAGGAATAAGCCATGAGCGAATATTCAGTACAAGATTTTAAATTCGGACAGCCCCGTTGGTGTCCGGGTTGCGGCGACCACTCATTCTTGGGCGCACTGCACAAAGCTATGAGCGAACTTGGAGTAGCTCCCCATCAGACAGCTGTAATATCAGGTATCGGTTGCTCGTCGCGCCTTCCTTATTACATGAACACATACGGTTTCCACACA
>SUXT01000142.1 GCA_015060835.1 Bacteroidales bacterium | reverse complement strand
TGATTGGAACTCCCTCGCCCTGCGGGCACTCCCTCTTCAAGAGGGAGAATATCATACATTCTTAATATTCAGAAATTTACATTCCTCCTCTTGAAGAGGAGGTGGATTCAAAAACTTGTTTTTGAAGACGGAGGAGTTCAAAATATAAGCAGAATAAGAAGCTGTTTGAATTTTATTCTCTTTAATCTGTGGCTGTGTTGCAAGGGGTATAAAAAAGCCCCGAAAAACAATGATTCGGGGCTTTAAATGTGCTTGTCTTCTTATTTTCTTATCTTCACTATCGGTGCGATTGCGCTGTCCGAGGGTGTGCCGCTCTCTATATAGGGCCATCCCTCTTCGTCCCACAGCACTTTGTCGAGCATCGACTGTCGGCGCAGACCGAGGTTGCTCAACTGGTAGGCGTGGTAGTACATCCATGTCTGGCCGGCGTCGTCCTCCACTATGCCTGCGTTGTGGCCGGGACCTGTGAATTTGTCGTCCTTGTCGAGGATTAGTTCGTAGCCGTTGTCGAGCATGCTTACTCCTTTCTTGTCTACATATGGGCCGAGTACGTTCTTTGAACGTGCAACCACTGTGCGGTAGGTGCTCTTGGCGCCGCCTGCGAAGTTGCCTATTGATGCGAACAGGTAGTAGTAGTCGCCGCGTTTCCAGATGTTGGAGCCTTCGTAGGCTGTTCCGCCTATCTGTATCATTGTTTCGGGTTTAATGCTGATGTTTACGTCGGCGGTTACATCAAGCTCCACTGCGTAGATGTTGCGGAAACTGCCCCAGAAGAGATAGGCCTTGCCGCCATCTTCGTAGTAGAACTGGTCGATAGACTGTTCCACGTTGATGGGTTTGCTGTCGATGAGTATGCCTTTGTCGGTGAAGGGGCCGGTGGGTGAGTCGGCTACGGCGTATCCGATGGCGCTGAGCCATTCGGTGCCGAACCACATGGTGTAGAATATTACGTATTTGTCCTTGATGTAACGTATCTCAGGTGCCCACAGTGTGGCTCTGCGGTTGTTGCGTACCTCTTTGGGATAGGTCTCTTGGTTGAATACTTCACCGGTCTTTTCCCAATTTATCATGTCGTCGGACTTGTAGATGGAGTAGTTGCCGCCGGTGGCATAGAGGTAGAAAGTGCCGTCGGCTGCGCGTATTACCGAGGGGTCGGGGGCTTCGGCGCGTACAATGGGGTTCTTGTAATAGGTGGGTTCCTTCTGTTGGCATGCTGCGAAGAGTGTGCATAGCAGTATGCCGCAAAAGATGGTTAATGTGTTCTTTTTCATGGTAGTGTTATTTTTCAGTTATGTCTTTGTATGCAACAAGCAACTGATTGAGTGCCTGTTTGAGTGTGGAGAGCGGACAGCCGATGTTCATGCGCATGAAGCCTGCTCCCTCCTCGCCGAATGTGGAGCCTTCGTTTGTGGCGATGCGGGCCTTGTTTATGAAGAAGTCTTTCAGTTCTTCGGGTGTGAGGTTCAGCTTGCGGCAGTCTACAAATACAAGGTATGATGCTTGGGGGCGTATGATGTCGAGCAAAGGCATATTGTCGGCAATGAATTTCTGCATGTAGTCGACATTGGCTGTGATGTAGTCTACCAGTTGTCCGAGCCATTCGGCGCCCTCGTCGCTGAATGCTGCTGCGGTGGCGATGGTGGCGAAGATGTGTGCGTGGTTCAGTTCGCTTTTCATCAGGTAGCCGTTGTAGCGGTCGCGCAGTTCTTTGTTGGGGATGATGGTGAACGACGACATGAGGCCTGCGATGTTGAATGATTTGCTTGCGGCCATCATGGTGATGGAGTTCGTCCTTGCCTTTTCGCTGACGGTGGCAAAGGGTATGTGTTCGTATCCTTTGAAGGTCAGGTCTGCATGAATCTCGTCGGAGATTACTATAACATTGTTGTCGGCGCATATTTCAGCCATGCGTTCAAGTTCGTCGCGGCGCCATACTCGACCGCCGGGGTTGTGGGGGTGGCACAGCAGGAAGAGTTTGCATTGCTTTGCCTTCTCTTCAAAATCTTCGAAGTCTATTTCATATTGTCCGTCGACCAGTTTCAAGGGGTTGGTTACCACTGTGCGGCCATTCCATTGCGGTACGTGGAAGTAGGGGTGGTAGACGGGTGGCTGTATGAGCACATTGTCGCCTGCTTCGGTAAGACACTGCACAGCGAAGGATATTGCGGGTACTATTCCCGATACGTGTTCTATCTGTTCGGCGTCGACTTCCCAACCGTATCTCTCCTTTGCCCAGCGTTGTATTGCGGGCAACCATTTGCCGCACTTCTGTGTGTAGCCGAGTATTTCGTGTTCTACACGTTCGCTGATGGCTTTCATTATGAATGGGGGAGTCTTGAAGTCCATGTCTGCTATCCACATGGGGATAATGTCGTCGCGGCCGAATGTCTCTTTTCTTATGTCGTACTTCAGGCAGTCGGTATTTTCGCGTGGTACTATTTCGTCGAAATTGTATTTCATGTTGTCTATGTAAGGTGTTTGTAAGAAGGTATTTTGCTTATGCTACAAAGGTATAATAAATTTGGTAAAAATGAATCTTTTGTATTATCTTCGCGGAGATTTTTTATAAAAACACCAATGACAGATAAAAAGCAGAAGATATTTTTTGCCGCTAAGGGTACATTCTATGAAATGTGCCGCGATATTCTCATGCAGGTTGGCGATGAGGGCACTATTCTTAAAATTACTGTTTTCAATGCCCCCGCAGACAACCATGAGTATATGGGCAACCTCTCTCTGCTTAGGCAATATGTGGCGGAAAAGTTCGGATGCAATGCTCCTTTGACCGCTTATGTGGCGCAGCCTTGCGTTACAGCAGGGTTGGCTGCTGAGGTTACATATATGCCCGAAGACGAGAGTCTTGCATGCGAATATGGCGATGGATATATCCTGCTTCGCGGCGCCGGCTTCTGCGAACTCATTTCTGAAGGTGTTGTACCTTCGTCTTTGTCGGGCAGCATCAGAGAGCAATCCGAGGACATTTTTGCAAAAATCGGTCGCATGCTTTCCGACAATGGCTTTTCTACCGACGATATTTACCGTCAGTGGAACTACATAGAGCAGATTACCTCCATGCACGGGGGCAGACAAAATTATCAGGAATTCAACGATGCACGCAGCCGTTTCTATGGCTCGGCGCAGTGGGGTAACGGCTATCCGGCTGCAACGGGTATAGGCACTTACTGCGGAGGAGTGATGGTGGAATTTTATGCAGTCAAAGGGGGGAGCGTTGTCAATCATGCAATCGACAATCCTTTGCAGACCTCAGCACACAGCTATTCGCAAAAGGTGCTTACGGGCATAAGCGACGAGCCTCAGCGCACTACACCCAAATTCGAGCGTGCCCGTCTGGTGGGCGATACGGTCTACATTTCGGGTACTGCGGCAATAAAGGGCGAGGATAGCTTGGCCATCGACAATGCTGTGCAGCAGACGGCTGAGACCATGCAGATAATAAAGTGCCTTACATCGCCCGACAATCTGCCTGTGAAGTGCGAAAAATCTACATACACCCTGTTGCGCGTGTATATAAAGAATGTCTTTGAATCTGATGGGGTAGTTGCTTATATGAATGAGAATTATCCCGATACTCCCAAACATTATCTTATTGCCGACGTCTGCCGTCCCGAACTGCTTGTTGAGATTGAGGGTACTGCGGCGGTGTGATATTGTTACTTATAAAAGAGAATATTGGGTAAGTATTTCCTTATATGAACTTCTAATAAAAACACATAACTATGGCTTTACATATAATAGACCATCCTTTGGTGCAGCATAAGCTGAGCCTCATGCGCGATAAGTCGGCTTCTACCAAGAAGTTCAAGGAACTGTTGAAGGAAATATCAATGTTCATGGGATATGAAATTACCCGCGATTTTCCGTTGACATACGAGGAGATTGAAACTCCGTTGATGAAGATGAATGCGCCCAAAATTTCGGGCAAAAAAGTGGTGATAGCGCCTATTCTCAGAGCCGGTCTCGGAATGGTCGAAGGCTTGACTACGCTTATTCCGTCGGCGCGTGTGGGACACATAGGTATGTATCGCGACGAGGAGACCTGCCTGCCGGTGTTCTATTATTACAAGATGCCTGCCAACAAGGAGCGTCTTGTCATTGTTACCGACCCTATGCTTGCTACCGGTGGCAGTGCGTGCGATGCCATCGAGCGTTTGAAGGCCGATGGTTACACCGCCATAAGGTTGATGTGTCTGATTGCATCACCGCAGGGTGTAAAGGCTGTGATGGACAAGCACCCCGATGTTGATATCTATCTGGCAGCACTCGACGAGGGATTGAATGAGAAGAACTATATACTGCCAGGCTTGGGTGATGCAGGCGACAGAATATTCGGTACACGATAGGGTATTGCTTTGAACTCCTCCGTCTTCAACCGCTGACGCTGTTGAATCCACCTCCTCTTCAAGAGGAGGAATGTAATGTATTGAAAACTAATAATGTATAATATTCTCCCTCTTGAAGCTAATCTTTGGACACATCTTTTAGCTTTTACATCTTTGCTAATCTCTTTTAAATAAGAAACTTAAAAAAGCTGTCCCTCTTAAAGGGGGACGAGAACTTTTTTCCGAGAAAAAAGTTCGGAGGGGGTTTTTAACGTATCGTACTACAATAAACCTTGCTACGCGAGGAAAACCCCTCCGTCTTCAAAAACTGTCGTTTTTGATTGGCCTCGCAAAGCTCGGCACTCCTTTGGAAAGCTAAAGCTTTCGTCGTCGCA
>SUXT01000023.1 GCA_015060835.1 Bacteroidales bacterium | reverse complement strand
AAAAAAATGATTTTTTTCTTTATTTTTTTTTTTTTTTTTTACATTTGCCGAACAGTAAACATATAATCCCGTTATTATACAAATGCTTATGAAAAGGTCTTTGTTGTTCTTGATATTATCGGTTTTTGTTGCTACCGCAGGCATTGCACAATATTTTACATGGCCTATCACCATCACAACGGATGATGGTCTTCCGGGTATGAAGGGACCGCAGAATTATTTTTATGAATCTATGCTTTATAGACTCGATGAACCTTTATCTACGTTACGTTTTACGGTTGTCTCAACAAATACAGTGGATGCAACAGGAACTGATAGTTATAAAGTGATGTCCGGCGCTCCGGGGAGTGCTTTTCCCTTCTTCTCCCTTGCCGAGCTTAAGGTAGTGGATTCCAGTGGCGAGCCTATTGAGTACACAGCCACTACAAATGCCTATGGTAATGGAAATATTGGGAATCTGAACGATGGCAAGCATTATACCTATTTCCAGACATCAGAATCAAATGTTGACAGTTGCATTCGTGAGTATCATTATATTGAACTGAAGTTCAAAGAGCCTGTCATTGAGTTTAAGATCAAGTGGCTGGCACGCGCCGGCTTTGAGGATAATATGCCTACTTATGTGGGACTTACTCCCGGCACGCAGTATCTTCCTTTCCCCGAACAGCGTTTTACGCTTGGCGGGCAGGTAACGACTGTTGAGGAACTTGGCGCAGGTGGTCTTTTCCTTATAGAAAGCGATGAATGTGAGTATATTACCGAGGATGGAAAGAAAATGAGGAACGGTGGTTTCTGGCATTCGCCTTACGGCGCACACATGGCTGCAAATGCAGCTGCGTTGGTCTATCTTATTCCGACAATTGACGAGAATACATACAAGGTAGCATGGCTTAACAATAGCCATTTTATAAAAAACTCAACAAACAACCATGCCGAATGGCTGCAATGGACCGACAAGGAAACAGATGCGGCCAGCGTCGCTTTTCGTCCATGCGAAGGTGAGAAAGTCGGTGATTTTACAATGACAATGTGCGATGGCAGCGACATCGAGCGTACAATAACCGCCGATGCTGCCGGCAGGATGGTTGTTGCTGTAACAGACTCGTTGTCGCTTCTCGCTCGCCCCAATAAGACCAATTTTACAATTTGGAAGGCCTGTGTAAATGCCGGTGCCATAAAGTTTATGCTCGAAGAGATTGTCGACGAGGCTATAATGCGTATTGAATCTACCGATATTTCCAATGACGAATTGTATCGGGAGATTTACGAAGAGTTGCTGTTGGCATTGGAGAGCGCCAAGGAAGTGTTGAACGACAGTAAGGCAACGGTCAATCAGGTAACAAATTCGCGCAATGCAGTGAATGAGGCTCTTATTCCGTTTGCTTTAATAAAGATCAGTCAATATTCCGATTCAATCGATAAAATATTACAACAGGCCGATGAAGAATACAAAATTTCCTATGCCCCAAATTGGGTTGCAGGTACTTATCCCGAAAGCTCGATAGAGATATTGGAGGCGGCAATGGATGCAGCCAGTTTTCCTATCAGTGAAGCCGCTTCTCTTTCTTTGGAGAAAATTGACTGCATCTCGCAAGAACTCAAACAGGCGATAGCCGATTTTTGGGCTTCCAAGATTACTGATGTAAAAAGCCTTCCTTTCCGCGTGTGTGGTCCGGAGACAGGGCTTCCCGGAACATTGGAGCCTTATGGCGGATATGTTTGGGAGTCGCCTGTCTACTATTTGTCAGAGGCGACCGATACTCTGCGCTTTACGGTGTTTATGACAAACTGCGGTCAGAAATATGGCGATTATGTAATTCTGTCATTAGCCGAATTTGAACTGTTTGATTATGCGGGCAACCGGATTGAACTTACTGAGGAGTGTTTCACGACAAATTCTATGTATGAGTGTGATTGCGGAGGTTTTTATGGTATATGCGACGGTAATTATTATACAAAATATATTTCGGTCTACAGAGATGGACAGTCTCCCGATGGATATACGGGCAAAGAGGGGTATGTATATATTGAGGTTGCTCTGCCCGAAGAGGTAAGTGCTTTCAAGTTCAAGCAGTGCGGTTGCAATTTTGGCAGGTTAGCCCCTACCGATTTTGCATTCGGCCCCGGTGGTTTTGCAATTACCCCCGAAAATGCATTGTTGCGTGATAGATACAACGCGCTTATCGGTGAAAAGATTACTGATGTATCCCAAATTACCGACGAGGGAATCTATGTATTACAGGGACTTTATGGTTGCGACTCGGCATACATCGGCTACAACAACGTTAGAGAGCCACGCTTTTATTCGGCACTTGTTCCGTTCGGAAAGAGACTTCAGTCGCCCTGTGCATATAAAATATTAAAAGCCGAAGATGGCAAATACAATATCCTCAGCCTTGCCGACGGAAAATATTGGTCGGAAAGTATAAATGAGGATGGTTGGGGCGCTGCTACCTCTACATTATACAAGTGCGATGCTGCCGATGTTTTCATTGTTCCCAATGAGAATGAACGGCTTCCCGGTTCGTTTGTGCTCTATTCATACAAAGAGGGCAATATGTCGTCTAATGGTGAAGAGAGGCCTAATCTTATCTTTCAGGACTGGGATGATCAAGGATTAGGTGTTTACCCGGTAAAAAGCCTCGCCGACAACGACAAGGATGGCGAAGGGGAGTGGTGCATTTACAAGATGACAATGGATAATCCCTACGACTATTGGTTGGACAATCTTGTAGCTTCACTTGAATCATTGAGTATTATGTATAGTAAGAATCCGGGATATCCCTACGACTTAGGAAATTTCCCCGAAGTGTTCCAAAAAGCAAAGATTGCAGTGGAGAATGGCAACTATGAACGTAGCGAAGAACTTGTCAGTGAACTGTATGCCGCATTGTCATATATTGGAACTGTTTCGCGTAACCCTATTGTTGAGGGAATATATGTAATCGAGGCAGCCTGCGATGGGGATGCAGAGATTGATGGTGTTAGCAAAGTGCTCTATTTTTATCCCAATGATGAGCCTTCTGATACATCCGAGTATAAGTTGTATTGGGGTGATGCTCCCGAAGAGGATTATTACCAATCTTCAGCAATGTACCAATACCAATTCGAATTTATTTCAGCACGCGGTAGCGATAAGGTTAATAAGTGGCTCGCCGACAGCATTATTACGCAGGAAGAGGCCGATAATGCCTTTTATATAAAGAATGTTTACTATGGTAAATATATTGGCATAGGTGAAGAGTATAAATGGAGTGAACGGTATGTCTGTATAACAGATAAGCCTGAAGATGTATTTATCATGCGCCAAAAGTTATCTACCAAGTATCATTTTTGGAATCCTGAGAGCGGTTTGCGTCTGACACCGTCGGATTTTTCAACTAAGGCAGGCGCATTTGCCGGATTTAGTTACTCACCTGATCCAAATTATTTCTGGAGGCTGCGCAGTGTGAAAATGCCAACTCCCTGGCCACGATACGATATTACGCTTGAGGCGGAAAATGGCTCTGTTTCGGGTGCCGGTAAATATATGTATGCCGATGAAGCTACAATAAAGGCTGTGCCTGATGCAGGATATATTTTCGTCGGATGGTATTCGGGTGGGCAACTGATTAGCGTTAACTCTGAATACAGTTTCTATGTTTACAATCCTATGACAATTGTAGCCAAGTTCGAAAAGGATACTACAGGTATTTCCGCTGTAAGGGGCGATGGTCTTGACATTTACGCGGAGGACGGTGCGCTTGTCGTTGAAAGTAATAGTGAGGCTATGCTCAATGTCTATTCGTCCGATGGTCGCCTTGTTGAGAGATTGCGTATAGCAAGCGGAAAAAACTGTTTTAGAAATCTCAGTCGGGGATTGTATATTGTCAACGGCATTAAGGTTAATATTATGTAATATCCTGCTTATACGTTATTAAGAACTGTTTTGAATATTCGAGGCTGTTTGAATTTCTAAAAAATTCAAACAGCCTCGAATATTTTGATATATCTACTACAGTCTACGCTACCGGAATCCCGATGCCGTAGACTGTAGTAAGGGAAGGTCATCAGAGTCTTACCTTGATAGCCTTGTTGCCGGCCTTAACAATGTAGTTGCCTGCGGGCAGTGTATATTCGCCTGCCTTGCCTGCTGCTACCTGCTTGCCTGCGAAGGTGTAGATGGTGACCTCTGCATCGCTTGATACGATTATCTTGCCATCCTTCACTGCAACCTCTGCATCTTCTGTTACGGGGGCGATTGCTGTGAGGTACTGGTCGTATGTGATGATGTTGCCGAAGTCTTTCCACTGTTTCTGTGCCTTGTATGCAGCTATTGCTGCTTCGTTGGGAACAACGAGTGTCGCGTTTGCAAGGTCTGCTCCGTCGAATACCTTAGAACTCAGTTTGGCAGGTGTCTCGCCTTTGCATATTACGCATACCATGGGACAGTTCTTGAAAGCATTGCGACCTACCTCTGTTACGCTTGCGGGGATGGTGATTCTTTCGAGTGCTGTGCAACCGCTGAATGCGTAGCTGCCTATCTCGGTAACTTCATCTCCCATTACCACCTTTGTCAGTTTGGTGTTCTGGTAGAGTGAATAGTTGTCGATTTTCTTTGCTTCTGCCGGCATGATGATGGTCTGTAGCTCTGTGCCGAAGAACATTCTGATGCCTACTATGTCTTCTGCGCATGTATAGTCTCCGTAGTAGAGTTCGGGGCTTTCTACAATCTTTGCCTGGCTGAGGTCGAGTGATTTGAGTGATAGGCTGTCGCGAATGAATACTACATCCTTACCCGAAATGCGGCCTCCGACGGTGAGAGTGGTTATTGTGTCCATAGTCTCTGCCGACATGCGCTCGCAGAGCTGGTTCTTCACGCGTACGGTGTAGGGATTTGTTCCTTCTGCCCATTTGATGTAGTTGAAGTTCACTGTCTGTGTGGAGATTGTCTCGCCTTTGTATTTGAGCGACAGTTTGGCTGTTGTCTGCGAACTTACATTCTCGTCGGTGATGTTCAGATAGAGAACAAGTGTGCTGTCTATGCCGTCTCTTGTGAGTCTGTATCTGTAGCTTGTGGCTTCGCTCTCTTCGCCGAACTGTATTGTTGCATTGTCGGCAAGTTGCTCCACTTCGAGTGATACTTCCACTTCGGTCTCTTCGATGAGAGGATTCTTTATTTTTACGGGGTAGGGCATACGGCCTTTCTCTTCGTCGAAGTAGTAGGTTTCTACTGTTGCTGTTGTTCCAAGAGGCTTTTTCTCGCCGATGTATTCGGGCTTTTGTCTCTCGCGCCAATCGCGTACTTGTTTGAGTGTTACACAGTTGGCATTTACAATGTGGTTGTTGTCGCCGTCGATGAGCAGTACTATGAGTGTTGATTTTGTTATATCCTTTATTTTTGCGGGGATGGGTATTACGTTGGTGTAGAGATATTCGGTGTCGTAGATGACTGTGTCGGGCAGACACTTTTCGAATCCTTTAGCGTTGGGGTAGGTGCCACGTGCTATGCTGTTGTAGCTCACTCCGTTGATTACTACGCCGTCCTCAGTGTATACAAATGCCATTCTGTATTTGCTTGCATCGGTCTGTGTCTCAGGGAAGAGTGTGGAGACGGATACTTGCATTGTTGTGTCTGAATAGTATGTCGCGTCTATATCCAATTGTGCAGGCGAATCGTTTTCGAAGCATTCCTGGTAGTAATTTGTAAAGGAAGTGCTGTTGATGTTTTGGCTGAGTCTTTTGTTTCTGTCGAACATTATACCGTTGAATTTTCCAAGACCGTTGTAGTGGGCATCGGCTGCGCTTCGGGTGTCGGCTGTGAGAATGCTGATGATTGTCTCGCCGTATTTTGATGATTTGTCGATTGCTTTTATGGCTGTGCTGATGTTTGCGGATTGTGTGTTCCAGTCGCCGAGACCGGCTTCAACAACTACGCGGCGTGTGGGTGATTCTGGTGTGAGCTTGCCTACGGGGTGCAGGTGGCGGTAGTAGTACATTCCGTTTCCGTAGGGTACGGTGGGGGTGGGGGCTATTTCGTAGTAGCCGTTGCTCGAACCGCTCCATCCGAGGTTGAAGTGGAAGAGGCCGTTGAGGTCGTATCCGTCGCAGATGTATGAGTGGGCTGCGTTTGAACCTGAACCGGCACACCAGATGGGACGACCCTGGCTGAGTTCGTCGGCAAGTGTGAACTTGTAGTGGTCGTAGTTGGTGTAGTTGTCGAAGTTGTCGCCTATGTAGTCGCTTGAATAGCCGAAGTGTTTAACGACGTTTTCGGGGCGGAGGGCTGCGCCTGTTCCGCCGGTACCGTATGTTGCCTGCATTGCCACACCGCAGTGGTACATGAGTTTGGCAACAGCATCGGCCTGCTCGTCAGTGTATCCGCCGTTGCGGTATGTGGGTATCATCTTGTCCCATTCGTATTCGCCTACTGAGTCGTAATTTACATAGAGTGTCATTGATCTTGTTATCTCTTCTCCGTTGACTGTACCGGCTTTGTAGTGGAATGTGTGCTCTTTTTCTCCGATAGAGTGCTTAGGCCACTTCCAGTAGCGCATTAGTGAACCAAGGGCGGTTGATGTACAGCCTACGATTGACTGGCCTTCGTATTCTGTGCCGTCGTATTTTATCATTGCCAGTTTGGGACAATGGCGGTTGTAGGGGTTGCCTTGTCCGTAGTTGATGTCGCCCAATAGTGGTTCTACATTCTGGCGCAGTGAGAAGTTGCTTTCGAGGAATGCTTTGGCTTTGGCCTTTTTTTCGGCTTTTGCTGCTTCGGGGTTGTCTGCTGCCTTTTTTGCTACTTCGGCATATATGTCGAGCCACATTTGTGCCGATGGGGGAAGGTCGTCAGTGTCGAAGCATTCGTCTATGGAGTAGGCGAGAATGTCGCTCATGCCTTCCTGTCCGCCTACTATCACAAAGCCTCCTTTTTGGGTGTCGTTGAAGATGTAGTAGGGGGTGATTTCTCCGGCTTTCTCCGTGCTTACTTTTTTTGCTTTTGGCACCTTGGTTATATTGAAGTTATAACCGTTCCCTTGCATGAAGGCATTGGCTATTGATGCTGCTTCTGCCTCGCTGCGTTGTTGTGCGGCTGTAGGGGCTATAATTGCAGCCGACATTAGAAGTGAGAGTAAAAATTTTTTCATTGTAAATCTTTTATTGTTATACCTTATTTTTCGTTTGCATTGATAGGATATGGCAAATGTATAAAAAAATCAATAAATGTCAATGAAAAAGATTTACTTTCTTTGTTCGGCTTGTTTGCTTTTGCGCCCGAAACAGAACCTACTCTACAAATAATATAAATTATATTTGTGTCCGGTAAATTTTTATTCTGCTTATGTTTTGAACTCCTCCGTCTTCAACCGCTGACGCTGTTGAATCCACCTCCTCTTCAAGAGGAGGAATGTAAATTATTGAAAATTACTAATGTATGACATTCTCCCTCTTATCCAAGAGGGAGAGTTTTATTGATTAAGATTCAATGGTTTAAAGAGTTAAAACTATTCTTTTAGGTATAATATCGCATAATCATATTACAAATTTATAGAACTTCCATATAATATAAGATGGCGTGCCAAAATTTGCATTTGGCACGCCATCTTATGGGTTATTTAAATGTTGCTATTAGAGTCTTACCTTTATAGCCTTGTTGCCGGCCTTAACAATGTAGTTGCCTGCGGGAAGTGCATATTCGCCTGCCTTGCCTGCTGCTACCTGCTTGCCTGCGAAGGTGTAGATTGTAACCTCAGCATCGCTTGATACGATTATCTTACCGTCCTTCACTGCAACCTCTGCCTCCTCTGTTACGGGAGCGATTGCTGTGAGGTACTGTTCGTATGTGATGATGTTGCCGAAGTCTTTCCACTGTTTCTGTGCTTTGTATGCTTCGATGGCAGCTTCGTTGGGAACAACGAGTGTTGCGCTTGCGAGGTCGGCACCGTCGAATACCTTAGAACCGAGTTTTGCAGGTGTCTCACTCTCGCAGATTACACATACAATGGGGCAACCCTTGAATGCGTTACGTCCGAACTCTTGTACTGAGGCGGGGATTGTTACTCTTTCGAGTGCAGTACAGCCGCTGAATGCGTAGCTTCCGATAGAGCTTACGTTCTCTCCCATGAGTACCTTGGACAATTTGGAGTTCTGATAGAATGCGTAGTTGTCGATCTTTGTAATGTTTTCGGGGAGGTAGATCTTGTTGATGTCTACTCCGTAGAACATTCTCACACCGATGATATTGTCCTCTGTTGTGTAGTCGCCGTAGTATTCGCCGGGACCTGCTACAATTTCAGCTTTTCTCATATCGAGAACGTTCAGTGTCAAGCTGTCGCGGATGAATGAGATGTCGAGACCGCTGAGACGACCACCGAGAGTGATTGTGCTGATGGTGTCAATGGCTGCATTGGGAATAATGTTGGCAAGTGTACCCTTGATGCGTACTGTGTAGGGGTTAACACCGTCTACTGACTTGATGAAACCGAAGTTTACTGTCTGTGTAGCAATCTCTTCGCCGTTATATTTCATTACCAATTTTGCCGATGACTCTGAACTCTGGAACTTGTCGGTGATGTTCAGGTAGAGCATGAGGGTGCTGTCGACGCTGTTTGCATTGGTGAGGTGTGTTACTGTGAGTACATCCTTTTCTTCGCCAAGTTGTGTATATGCATTGTCGGCAATATCAATGTCCTCCAAAGTTATCTCTACAGGCATTCTCTCGTACAAGGGGTTGTTGATTCTCACGGGAATTGCCATGCGGCTATTCTCCTCGTCGAAGTCGTATGTGTATACTTCTGATTCATTGCCAAGAATTCTGCCTTCATTTACGAATGCGGGTTTCTGGTTGTTGCGCCATGTATTTATCTGCTTGAGGTCAACAATGTTGGCATTTGCAACGATTCCTGTCTCGCCGTCGATGAGCATTACGATGAGTGTTGCTTTGTCAGTGTTCTCTATGCTTGCGGGGATGGGAATCTCTCTCTCGTGGATGTACTGCTTGTCGTACTCGATGGTGTCGGGCAATACATCTGTGTAACCCTCTTTGCCGGGGTACATACCTCTTGCGAGACTGTTGTATTCAACACCGTCGATCTTTACACCGTCCTCTGTGTATGCGAATGCAAATCTGTAGTCCTTGCCTATGCTTGCCTGGTAGAACTCGGTGTATACGGTTACAGCCATTGTGCTGTCCGATGTAACCATGGCATCGATGTCGAGCTGTGTGGGTGAAGGGGTGTTGAAACGTTTTTTGTATGTTGTTGTGAGTGATGAAGTCGAGATGCGGCCTATTACTGTGTCGCAACGGTCAATGAGCACTCCGGGTATCTGGTTGAGTCCTACGAGGTGGTCGTCGCCATCTTCTTCTGTGTCGGCAGTTACAATGGCGATTAAGCTCTCGCCATATTTGTTGGTCGTGTCAAGAGCTTTGAGTGTGCTGATGATGTTGGTTGTCTGCTCGTTGTGCTCTCCGAGGCTTGCCTCTACGATTACACGACGTACAGGCTCACGAGGTGTGAGACGGCCTTTGGGGTGTACGTTTATGTAGGCTGTCATCTGGTGACCGTATGCGCTACCGGGGACAGGTGCTACTTCGAAGAATCCGTTTGAACTACCGTCCCATCCGAGGTTAAAGTGGAAGAGACCGTTCATGTCGTATCCGTCGCATACGTATGCGTGACCGTTGTATTTGTCGGGGTCGTTGCTACCTTTACAGAGCATGGGGCGACCCTGGCTGAGCTCATCGGCGAGCTGTGCGCGGAGTTCGTTGGGATTGTCGAGGAGAGAGGGGCAGTGGATGGTTGAGATGTTCTCGTCGTATCCGAAGTATGTTGCATATTTGTGTGCATCTGTTACTGCGCCTGTTCCACCGAGTCCGTATCCTGCACCGAGTGCTACACCGCAGTGGTAGAGCATTTTGGAAACAGCTTCAGCCTCTTCGTCGGTGAATGATGTTCCGCTGCGGTAGGTGGGAAGTATGTTGTCCCAATCGTAGTCTCCTACAGAGTCGAAGTTGATAGAGATATGATACTCCTTTGATATGTTGTTTGCTTTATTGTAGTCGTAATTGAAAGTGTACTCCTTGCTGCCTGTAGAGTGATCGGGGTACTTCCAATAACGGAGAATCATACCGAATGCTGTTGCCGAGCAACCTACAACGCATTTGCCGGTCTTCATTTTACCGCCTTCCACTACTTTGAGTGTGGGGCACTTTCTGTTGTAGGGGTCGCCCTGGTTGAACTTGATTTCGCCAAGCAGGGGCTGTACGCTCTTGCGCTTTGCGAAGTTGCTGTTGAGGAATGCCTTTGCTGCTGCCTTTTTCTCGGCTTTTGACTCCTCGGGGTAGTCGGCTGCTTTCTTTGCTACCTCTGCATAGTATGCAAGCCATGCTTCTGCTGCGGGGGGCATGTCGTCAATGTCGATGCATTCGTCGTATGAGTATGCGAGAATGTCGCTCATTCCCTCTTGACCGCCTACGATTACATAGCCACCCTTCTGGGTGTCGTTGAAGATGTAGAAAGGTGTGATTTCACCTGCTTTCTCTGCACGTACTTTGTTGATCTTGGGTGCTTTGGTTATGTTGAATTCATAACCGTTGTTCTTCATGAAGGCATTAGCTATGGATGCAGCCTCTGCCTCAGAACGCTGCTGTGCAATAGTGGGTAATGCTACTACTGCCAAAAGAATTAGAAGTAAAATTTTTTTCATAATATGTGTTGGTTTTATATGTTCATAATATATCACGATGCAAATATACTTTATTTTTATAAAGTATCAAAAAAATAGAGTGTATTATTAACATCGCTTCTTAAGAAAAGGCTTCTTAAGAAAGTCTCATTTAAATGTAAAAAAAATATTAGTGTCCGGTAAACGTATTTAAGTCGTTTAAAATTCAATATTTAAGTAACTACAAGCCCCAATTCATTATTAAGACAAATTTAAGTCAATGATTGGAACTCCCTCGCCCTGCGGGCACTCCCTCTTCAAGAGGGAGAATGTCATATATTGATAATTTTCAGCAATTTACATTCCTCCTCTTGAAGAGGAGGTGGATTCAAAAACACAGTTTTTGAAGACGGAGGAGTTCAAAACATAAGCAGAATAAAAATTAACCGGACACTAATAAAAAAAAGGACGGCTCGAAAGCCGTCCGAAGTTTTACTTCTCAAATTTATAGAACCGTCCTCAGGTAGCTTCCGGTTGCTGAACCCGGGGTGGCAGCAACCTCTTCGGGGGTGCCTTGTGCTACTACGTGTCCGCCGTTTTCTCCACCGTCGGGGCCGAGGTCTATCAGGTAGTCGGCGCACTTTATTACATCCATGTTGTGTTCTATTACCACGAGGGTGTGTCCGCGTGCAACAAGGCGCCCGAACGAGTCGAGCAACTTCTTTATGTCGTGGAAGTGGAGTCCTGTTGTGGGTTCGTCAAAGATGAACAGGGTGGGGGTGGTGCTTGCGAGGCTCAGGTAATATGCGAGCTTTACTCGCTGGTTCTCACCACCTGACAGGGTGGATGAGGATTGTCCGAGCTTTATGTATCCCAATCCCACATCTTGCAAAGGTTGCAGTCGTTCAACAATGGTCTTTTCCTTATGTTTGCCGAAAAATTCTATTGCTTCGTTCACTGTCATCTCCAGTATATCGTAGATGCTTTTGTCGTGGAATTTTACTTCGAGTGTTTCGCTCTTGAAGCGTTTACCGTGGCACGATTCGCATTGCAGTTTCATGTTGGCCATGAACTGCATCTCTACAGTGATTGTTCCTTCGCCCTTGCACTCTTCGCAGCGGCCGCCGTCGGAGTTGAACGAGAAGTAGCCTGCTGTGTAGCCCATCTGTTTGGCAAGGGGCTGACGGGCGAACAGCTGACGTATTTCGTCGTATGCCTTCAGGTAGGTTACGGGGTTGGAGCGCGATGATTTTCCGATGGGGTTCTGGTCGACGAACTCAACGGCTTTGAGCTGTGTGAGTGCTCCTTCAATGCTGTCGCACTGTCCGGGTGATTCCGTGCCCTCGCCGTACTGTCTTTGCAGTGTGCGGAAGAGTATGTCGCGTACAAGGGTTGATTTACCAGAGCCGCTGACGCCGCTTACCACTGTGAGCACATTCAGGGGAATGTTTACATCTATGCCTTTGAGGTTGTTCTCGCGTGCTCCTTTTATGGTTATTACGTTGCGCGAGGTGCGGCGGTGCTTAGGTGTCTCTATCTTGTCTATTCCCAACAGGTATTTTACTGTGTAGCTCTCTGTGTCGGGGTTGAGATTGCTCATGTCTCCTTTGTAGACTATCTCTCCTCCCAATCGTCCTGCTTTGGGACCGATGTCTATGATGTAGTCGGCTGCGCGTATTATGTCTTCGTCGTGTTCTACCACCACTACGGTATTGCCAAGCTGTTGCAGGCGGCGCAATACCTTTATCAGTCGTTCGGTGTCGCGGCTGTGCAGACCTATGCTCGGTTCGTCGAGTATGTATAGCGAGCCTACAAGGCTGCTGCCGAGCGAGGTTACAAGATTGATACGCTGGCTTTCGCCGCCGGAGAGGGTGTTGCTCAGTCGGTTAAGGGTGAGGTAGCTCAGACCTACATCCATCAGACATTCTATTCTGCTGTTTATCTCTTTCAGTATGCGCTCTGCAACTGTTGCGTCGTTGCCTTCGAGCGTGAGACCTGCGAAGAAATCTTTCAGCCTTGATATGGGCATGTCTACAAGGTCGGTTATGCTCTTACCGCCTATTTTTACGTAACTTGCCTCCTTCTTTAGTCTTTTTCCTCCGCAGACAGGGCAAATAGGCTTACCGCGGTAGCGGGCAAGCATTACGCGGTACTGTATCTTGTACTGGTTCTCGCGCACCATATCAAAGAAGGTGTCGATGCAGATGTTGTGGTTGTATTCGGGTATGTAGGGGCCTTTGTGCCACAGGTAGTCGATTTGGCTGTCTGTGAGGTTGTAGTAGGGCTCGAAGATGGGGAAGTTGTCGGCTACCGCGCGGCGGCAGAATTCGTTTTTCCATTCGCCCATCTTTTCTCCGCGCCAACAAAATACAGCTCCGTCGTAGACGCTTAGCGATTTGTTGGGGATGACGAGATTTTCATCTATGCCTACGACGCGACCGAAACCTTCGCATTCGGGGCAGGCTCCTATGGGAGAGTTGAAGGAGAACATCTGTTCGCTGGGTTCCTCGAACTCCATGCCGTCGGCTTCGAAACGGACGCTGAATGTGTGCATCTGCTCTTCGTCCATGAATTTCATGGCACAAGCGCCGTGGCCTTCGTAGAACGCGGTCTCGGCAGAGTCGAGCAGACGTGTTACGGTCTCTTGGGCACTGCTTGCTGTCAGACGGTCTATGAGCAGGTATGGTGTCTCCTTCTTCTTTGGCTTGTACTCCTCTATGCGTATTACTTCGCCTGAAACGTATATGCGGGTGAAGCCCTGCTGCATATATATTGACAGCTGGGTTTTGATGTCGCGGTCCTTGCGTTGCTCAATCGGGGCAAGGAGCAGGAAGCGGCTGCCCTCGGAATGGGAGAGCATGCAGCTGACAAGGTCTTCTGGTGTCTGTTTCTTTACGAGTGTGCCGCTTATTGGTGAATAGGTCTTGCCTATGCGGGCATAAAGCAGTTTGAGATATTCGTATATTTCGGTGGAGGTGCCTACGGTGGAGCGGGGGTTCCTGTTGTTCACCTTCTGTTCGATGGCTATGGCTGGGGGGATGCCTTTGATGAAGTTACATTCGGGCTTGTTCATCTGTCCGAGGAACTGGCGGGCATATGAGGATAGTGATTCCACATAGCGTCTCTGTCCTTCGGCGTAGAGGGTATCGAATGCCAATGAAGATTTTCCCGAACCTGAAAGGCCGGTTATAACAGTGAATTTCCCGCGGGGAATATCAATATCTATGTTCTTGAGGTTGTTGACTCTTGCTCCGCGTATCTCTATGTTGCTTTTTTCTGACATTTGCTTTCTTGGGGGTTGCTTTGTATTGATGCTGTTTTGTCAGTCTGTCATTTGGCGTCTGAGTTCTTCCATGAGCATGAAGAGCGCACGGTGCTTCATCATGGAAATGGTGTTCTGCACACGTTTCTGGGGGAGCTTTTTCCAATCTTTTTCGCTGCTTCGGACATATCCCCATATTTCGTCAGCAGCTTCGAGTGTGGATTTCTCCTCCAGGACAAGTGATTGCAGCAACTGGCGGTCGCGCTCATTCAGTTTTTCGTATGCTTGCCATACGGGTAGTTCGTTGTTCTCTTCATCGGACGCGAAGAGCTCCAGCTGGTCTGTTATCTCTTGGCTGTCGAGACTGACGGTACTCAACCTTCCATCTATTCTTTTCTTTTTCAGGAAGTAGTGCACGGCGCATGTCGACAGATATGTGTTCAACGATGCGTTGTTGTCGCTGCGGTATTTTCGCAGTATGGCCCAATCGTCCTGTGAGATGAATTCGTAGAACTCGCCCAATATGTCTTCTGCACACTCTTCTCCGGCTATTTTCGTTGCTATGTAGTCGAGGAAACGTGTACATCGTGTGTTGAAGAAATAGTTGTGTGCCTCTTCGTTGATGGGTTTTCCTATAATGTATCCGATAAGTTCGTTATCGGATACTGTGGAGTAGTTGACTTTGCAACCTCTGTACATAGTTCAGGTTTTCTATTTGTTTGTAAATGTAAAGTTGTATGTGCTTGAATTGGGTGAGTCGGCCATGTAGGTGATGCTGCCGGTGGTCTCCAATATCGAGAAGTTGCGGCTTATGGGTGATATGTTGTATTGCATACCGTTGATGTTGCCGTATCCGCTGTAATATTCGCTTTCGAGCTTGTATGCCGATGTTTCGCCGAAGAGGTTCATGGCTGCGTATATTTCGGGCATGTTGCCGTAGATGAATGCGAGGGTGTTGAATCCGTAGTCGCAGCCGAGGTCTCTGTTGCTGTAAGTGTAGCTGTATACCTGTTGCTGTATGTTGTTGTTCTTTCCCTGTTCGGAAACGGTAATCTTGTTCAGACGCGAGTTGTTCCAGTCGTAACGGTATGTTGTTGTGGCTGTTGAGGTGTTGTAGATGCTGCTTGTGCAGTATTTGTCGGTGTATGTGAATTCGCGGCTGTTGGAGTAAATCTCTTTTGTGCCGTTGGAGTAGCTGCGCTGTCCGGTGGTTCTGATTGACTGTATGAGACCCGAACTCAGTCTGACATCCTCTTTTATGGTGTCTATGTAGCTCTCCATTGTAGTGAGGTCCTTTACGGTGTTGCTGACTATGATGTCGTTCTGCATCCAACGGTTGCCGGTAGCATCGGTGTAGTAGATAATCTTGCCAGTGTGGGCTTCTGTTATCTCCTTGCCCTCTTTTGTGGTGATGGTGTTCTGGTATTTATAGGTTTTGATGGTGTTGTCGGAGTTGTAGGTGAAATCCCACTTCTTGTCGTTTTTTGTTTCGTTGTTGTCAATGGTGTTGAATGTTATTGTCGAAGGATAGAACGGGCGCTTTTCCTGAGCTGCGTATGGGTCGAAGTTACTGCTGTCGCTGCATGCGCTGATGAGGATGGCTGCCAATGTTGCCAATAGGAGTGTGTATGCTCTGTTCATGGTCGTAGTTTTTAATGTTTTTGTAAAATATGTCCAATTTGCAAAGATAAGATTAAAAAGCAATGTTTTGTGTTTATTTGAGTGAAAAATGTTTAGAAACTGTTTAACAGCTTCTTGATTTCCTATTATAATATTAGTGGCGGCTAAGAATAAAAATCTTAGCCGCCATAATATAAAGAATTTGTTGTGTTTATTCCATCTCTTCGCCGTAGCCGTTGTAGTTGTCCATGCTTTCGTTCTGCTTGGGCTTTTTGGTGGGGCGTTTGGCTTTCATATTGCCGAAGCTGTAGGTTAGTGTGGCACTTATGGTGCGTCCTCCGTGCCAATTCTCTGCGTCGCGCTTGAAGTTGCTGTCTCCTGTGATGGTGTGCCAACGGCGTGAATCCAGCAGGTCGCGTGCGCTGAGGCTCATGCTCCAATGTTCGTTGAACGATTTGCGCAGTCCGAGGTCGAATGAGTAGCTGGCTTTCCGGTGTCCTTGTGCTACGATGCGGCGTGCATCGTAGCGGCCGGTCATCTGCATGGTGATGGCCCACGGGAGTATGAGGCTGCCGGTCATTCGGGCATTCCATGAGAAGTTTTCGTCGGCTTTGCCGGTGATTGTCTGGTTGTTGATGGTGTAGTTGAAGCCGTCGAGCTTGTAGTAGAAGAGATTGACGGTGGTGGTGAGGTCAAACTTCTTCCACAGACGGTTCTTGCCTATGATTTCAAGTCCGGCAGAGTTGGAGCTTGCTACGTTCTCTGATGTCGTGTAGATGATGTTGCCTACGTTGTAGCTGATGCGCTCGATTACATCTTCAGTTGTGCGGTAGTAACCCGACAATGAGAGTGTGTGGTTCTTCCAGTTCTTTATGTAGTTGAGTTCGTATGCGTTGGAGTATTCGGGGGTGAGGCCGGGATTACCGAACGAGATGTTGGTGGAGTCGGTAATGTTGCTGAAGCTGTTGAGCTGTCCGCCCCACGGACGACGCAGACGACGGGTGTAGTTGACCTGAAATTCGTGCCCTCCGTTGAGGCTGTATGTGAGGAAGAGGCTGGGGAAGAGCGCGAAGAAGTCTTTCTTGGTGTATGCGGGAGCGGTGCCGCTGTTCTCTTGTGCCCAATCGAGTGAGCGTGTCTTTGTCTCCCAATATTCGCCTCGGAGTCCTATCTGGTAGCCGAATTTGTCGATTCTGCCCGAGTAGGTGCCGTAGAGCGCGTGAGTGTTCTGTTTGTATATGAAGCGGTTGAACAGTTGTTCGTCAATGATGCTGTGTGCCTTGTCGGTGTAGGTGTATACGGGGCTTTCGTCGTCGGAGAAGCGACCGCTGTAGCCTGCTTCTATGCGGCTGTTTTCGCTAAGTTTATTCTCGTAGTCGAGCTTTATTTCGGTCGATGTGTTGTTCATCTTGTTTCTCTGGAACTGATAGCTGTTGCTTGTTGCCGAAGTGACGGTGTTTTCGATTGTCTGGTCGTAGGAGGTTTTGTTTTCCATGTTCCAGATGTTGTGGCTCAGTGAGATGTCGATGTAGTGGTCGGTGGCGAATCTGTGGGTGTAGCCGGCCTCTACGTTATACATTCGGGGCTTGTTCTCGCCGTCGGTGATGCGGGTGCGGCGTGTGGTTACATCCATCAGCGAGAGTGTGCCGTTGTCGCTGATTATGGTGTTTTTGTTGTCGCCGCCTCCGAACATTCCGGTGAGGTTGGTGTAGATGTCGTCATTGGCGGTGGGGTGCCATGTGAGTCCTGCGCGTGCGAAGAGGTTGTTGTGGTTGCGCTCACCGTCGCCGGTCTGCAACTGGTAGCTGTCGCGGTTGAAGTATTGTGTATAGGTCTTGCTGCCGTTCTCTCTTCTGTTGTTGCGGTAGTTGAGGCTTGCGTATGCGTCGAGCTTGCCGCTGCTGTAGTTGATGTTGCCGCTGGCGTTGTATCCGCCGAGACTGTTGGCGCCGGCCTGCACGCTGCCGTAGTGTCCGGCTTTGCGGTTGCGCTTTAACACAATGTTGATGATGCCTGCGGTGCCTTCGGGTGAGTGCTTGGCCGAGGGGTTGGTGATTACCTCAATCTTTTCGATGCTTTCGGCTGGCATCTGCTGGAGTATGTCGCCCTGATTGTCGGCTGTTAGGCCCGATGCTTTGCCGTTTATCCATACGGTTACGCTCTCGCTGCCGCGAAGCGACACTGAGCCTTCGTTGCTGACCTCTACCGAGGGGATGTCTGTGAGTACGTCGGTTACGCTACCGCCTGTGGAGGCGATGCTTTGGTCAACGGTGAAGACACGCTTGTCTATTTCGAAACTCATCTGTGAGCGTTGCTCTGATACTACAATCTCCTTGAGCAGTTTCTTGTCCTGTTTGAGTGCGACCTTTCCTATGTTTACTTTTCCGTTGTTGGCTACTGTTACCTTGCGGCTGTCTGTCATGTAGCCTACGAATGAGAATTGCAGTGTGTAGGTGCCGGCTTTCACTCCTGTGAGTATGAATGTGCCGTTTTCTTCGGTATTGCAACCGTTGACAGGGGCGGTTGTTCCTTGCGGTATTAGTGCGACTGATGCAAACTCGATGGGTTCTTTGCTCTTGGCGTCGATGAGTGTGCCTTGTATTACTCCTTTTGCTGTTTGTGCGCCTGCTGTTATTGCGACGGCTATAAAAAGGGTGAGTGTAAGTAGGAATTTTTTCATTATTTGTTTGTTAATATGTACGATTTCTAACTTTGACTGAATTTGTTGCTGAAAGTTTAAGACACTGTTTGAATTTTATTGGAAAATATTTTCCGTAAAACCTCCCTTATTCCAAATGCGGGTGCAAAGTTAATTCTTTTTTGTAAGAAGCATAAGCCGAAACAATATCGCAAATATAGAATTATTTTCCAATAAAATTCAAACAACTTCTATGATTATCAAATTTATTACCTAATTGAAATATTGTTGGAAACCAACGTGATTTCGATATAGGCCCCCCCATTCTAACAATTTATATAAACTCCTCCTCTTGGATAAGAGGAGGTGGATTCAGCTTGCTGAAGACGGAGGAGTTTGATAGTTTTGCATGTGTATTCATTCAAACTCCCTCCCCCTTCGGGTACTCCCTCTTATCCAAGATGGAGAGTTCTATTGATTAAAATTCAATAGTTTAAAGAGTTAAAACTATTCTTTTAGTATAATATCGCATAATCATATTGTTTTTACTATATTTGCCGTAAACGGCGAATATATTCTTCACTCGCTGCGAAATATCAAAGCCACGATTAAGTGAGAGCAAAGTAAGTTTATTTACTTTGCCGAACGTTAGTGGCTTCGTGAAACAAAGCAAGTTTTGTGTTGCTTATCTGGCTTCGCCCAAGTTCTATTGCACTCGTTGAAAATAAAAGTGAACTTTTATTCACTCGTTTATACGAACTTTCGCTCGTTTTTACTATATTTGCCGTAAACGGCGAATATATTCTTCACTCGCTGCGAAATATCAAAGCCACGATTAAGTGAGAGCAAAGTAAGTTTATTTACTTTGCCGAACGTTAGTGGCTTCGTGAAACAAAGCAAGTTTTATGTTGCTTATCTCGCTCGTTTTTACTATATTTGCACCGCAAAATAGTGAATTCTCTTTTCGAGAGAGCACTGATTGTGCTTTTCATATTGATTTTTAATAGAATAATCCTACTAAAAAAAGAATATAATTATGATTAATGCTCAAGACATTAAAATCGGAACAGCAATCCGTATGGATGGCAAATTGTACTTTTGTATCGACTTCTTGCATGTAAAGCCCGGTAAGGGAAATACTTTCATGCGTACAAAGTTGAAAGATATTGTTGACGGCTACGTACTCGAACGTCGTTTCAATATCGGTGAGAAACTCGAAGATGTACGCGTAGAGCGTCGTCCCTACCAGTATCTTTATCAGGAGGGTGATGACTACATCTTTATGAACAATGAAACTTACGAGCAGATTCCCATCCCCGGACATCAGATTAACGGTCTTCCCTACATGAAGGAGGGTATGAATCTTGAGGTTGTTACAGATGCTTCAACAGAGACTGTTCTCTTTGCAGATATGCCCGTTAAGGTTGTTCTTGCAATCACATACACAGAGCCCGGTCTTAAGGGTGATACAGCTACCAATACTACAAAACCCGCTACATTGGAGACAGGTGCAGAGATTCGCGTACCCCTCTTCATCAACGAAGGCGAGCTTGTTGAGGTTGATACACGCAACGGCGACTATGTAGGCCGTGTGAAGGCATAATTTTCTGTCAAACAAAAAAACAGTAACGTTGTTATACTCTATTATAATACCGGTCTACAACAGAGCTAACGAGGTTAAGGAACTTCTCGACAGCCTTTGTGCACAGACTGTAAAGCCTTTTGAATTGCTTATAATAGAGGACGGTTCAAATGAACGATGTGATTATTTACTTGATCACTATCGTTCATTTTTTCCTATCCACTACTACTATAAGCCCAATTCGGGACGAAGCGACACGCGCAATTATGGTCTCGAACGTGCAGGAGGAGATTATATGCTCTTCTTCGATTCCGATGTAATATTGCCGCCTCAGTATTTCGAAAAGCTCGAAGCTGCGATGCAACAGGAGTACACTGACTGCTTTGGCGGTCCCGATGCTGCCGACAGTTCGTTCAACGATATGCAGAAGGCTGTCAACCACTCGATGACCTCATTCTGGACTACGGGCGGCATACGTGGTGGCAAGGCGGTGATGGAAAAGTTCTGCCCACGTACCTTTAATATGGGACTCTCCAAAGAGGTCTACCAAAAGGTGGGCGACTTTGAGGATATGATGGGTGAGGATATCGACCTCAGCCTCAGAATCAGGGCGGCCGGTTTCAAAATTAAACTCATTCGCGAGGCATTCGTGTACCACAAGCGCCGTGTGGATCTCAGCCGTTTCTTCAAGCAGGTGAATAACTTCGGTCAGGCGAGAATATGGCTTCATATAAAGCATCCCGGTTCGTTGAAACTGGTTCATGCATTGCCGGCGCTTATGCTTGTTATGGGAGCGCTGCTTCTTGTGGCATCAATTTTCTTCCCCGCGCTGTTGCTGTTGCCGTTGCTTTATCTGTTGTTGATATTCTTCGACTCCCTTGCAAAAAACAAGAATCTGAAGGTGGCTGCACTCTCTGTGGTTACAGCCATTGTGCAGATAACAGGTTACGGCACAGGTTTCATGAAGGCTGTGTGGCGCAAGATTATACTTCGCGAGCCGCTTGAAACAAAGGCAAAATTGACGAAACTGTACAACAGAGGATAGGTAATCTTGGAACAGGATAAACGGTTAAGCATAAAGGAGTGGCCCGAGGACGAGCGTCCGCGCGAGAAGGTACTCCGCAACGGAGTGGCCTCGCTGAGCAAGTCCGAACTGCTTGCCATACTCATAGGTTCGGGCAATGCCGATGAATCGGCGGTTGAACTTATGAAAAAGGTACTCGCCTCGTGCAACGACAGTATAGCCGAGCTTTCGAAACTCTCTGTCGATGACCTGTGTCTGTTCAAAGGCATCGGTCCGGCAAAGGCAATAACCATAATAGCCGCCTGTGAACTGTGGAAACGTCGCAAGGCCGATGATGGAGAAGAGGCTGTGATAATACGCTCGTCGCGTACTGTCTACGACTATTTCTATCCATTGATGTGCGATCTCACCACTGAGGAGTGTCATGCCATGTTGCTTAACAACGCCAACAAGGTTATAGATTGTGTGAAGGTGGGCAGCGGAGGATATACTGCAACAACTGTAGATATACGATGTGTGATGCGCGAAGCGCTGCTGAAGCGTGCTACGGCAATGATACTTTGCCACAACCACCCTTCGGGCAGTCTCAAACCGAGTGCCGAGGACGATCGGCTGACGAAAAATATATCGTCGGCATGCTCGGTGATGAACATCCGCTTCCTCGACCACATTATATTCACAGACGGTAATTATTACAGCTATAAAGACGAAGGACGTATATAATCATGGACGAAAAATATCAGTTGGAACAAAAAATAGTCTCGATGCTCAAGACTGTCTATGACCCTGAAATTCCGGTCGACATCTACGAATTGGGACTCATATACAGAATAGAGGTCAAAGAGGGCAATGCCGTAGAAATTGACATGACACTGACTGCCCCTAACTGCCCCGCAGCCGACTTTATGATGGAGGATGTGAAGCAGAAGGTGGAGTCTATTGCTGAGGTGTCAAGTCTCGACCTCAAACTGGTCTTCGAGCCCGAATGGTCGCAGGATCTTATGAGCGAGGAGGCCAAACTCGAACTTGGATTTTTGTAAGTATATGAAGAATAAGGTCTATTTTATATCCGATGCGCATCTGGGCTCATGGGCCATCGAGCATAGCCGCACACACGAAAGGCGTCTCGTCTCATTCCTCGACAAGATAAAGGGAGACGCTGCCGCAATTTATATGCTTGGCGATATGTTCGACTTCTGGTACGAGTATAGATATGCCGTGCCAAAAGGTTTTACCCGTTTCTTAGGTAAAATATCCGAACTTACAGACAGTGGGGTGGAGGTGCATTTCTTCCCTGGCAACCACGACCTTTGGTGTAAGGATTATTTCGAAAAGGAGTGTGGTATGATTGTTCACCGCGAGGCTCTTCTTACCGAGATTAACGGACGGGAATTTTTCCTCGCCCATGGCGATGAGTTTACCGATGAGTCGCATTTTGCGGTTCTGCGCTCAATTTTCCATAGTCCTTTTCTTCAGAAGATGTTCTCTTGGTTCGTACATCCGCGCTGGGCATTGAGCTTCGGTCATGCGTGGGCGCGACACAGTATGCTCAAGCATAAGATGAACGGCGATATCCCTTTCCGTGGAGAGGAAAATGAGTCGTGCATGAGGTTTGCCCGCAAATATCTCAAGAAGCATGATTCGGTGGATTGCTTCATCTTCGGACATCGCCACTGCGATGCCGATGTGCAATTGACAGAGACGTCGCGTTGCATTATACTTGGCGACTGGATTACGGAATTTACATATGTAGTCTTCGATGGCAAGGAGATTGCCGTCAAGAAATATGTCGAGGGGGAGAAAGAGTAGTCTTTCTCTCTTTTTTTTATTGGTGTCCGGTTAATTTTTGACATTTATAGGCAGTTCTTTATATATGGATTTCCGCAGGGATTCCGTTCTTTCTGTGCCGACAGAAAGAACCAAAGAGCTCTGCGCATGGGCGCTTTTTTAACGGCAGCCGAAGCTGATGACTTTTGGGGCTGCGGAACTCGCTCACTGCGTTCGCTCAAACAGTCCTCGCCTTTATCCAAAAGTCATTGACGCCGTCTGCCTAAAAGCTTAATGCGCATCAATGAACCTATCAATGAAAAAAAGGGGGCTTGTACTGACTTGAATCTTTAATTTAAAACAGTTTAAATGCGTTTACCGGACAGTAATATTTTTGAATAAAATGCATTATCTTTGCATCGCATTATGAAAAATAGGAACATATATATATTCATTCCCCTTCTGACGCTGTTTTTTGCAACAATACTCTTTGTGAGCAGTGGTGTTGCAGAAAGGGAATGCTATGTGCCTATGTCTGCGGTCGAGAGTGGCTGTCAGTCAGTGTCATTGCCGGATGCGCCGCTTGCTTGCCCTGTTGACGGTATAACACTCCCTGCGCAACCGCTTGTACACAATACGGGCGGCAATATCTTGTTCAAACGCTTGCCGTCGTTGCAGAAATATTTGCATTGTGCCTTGTGGCTCAATAAAAAGGGTATATTCTATCATGGTGCTTTGTGCAAGCAGCACGAACTCTCCTCACCATTCTATTGTACTCCTCCGTGCAGATATTACATATTTGCGCTCAGACGACTGATTATTTAGCGTACGACTTTTTTGTCTTTTCATTGAGGCTGCCCTGTTGATAGGGATGGCCTCTATATCCTTATCTACTAATATTAAAATAATTGAACAAAAATGTCGACACAAATATATAATTTTTCGTCAATGACGATACAGAATAGTGATGTTAAAAAAGTAGTGGATGTAAAGAATATTTCTATTGCGATGGTAGGGCTGCTTCTTGCTGTTGCATTGGTTACTGCATCCTCTTTCATAAAAGTTGAGAATGATACGCTTACCATGAGTATGCTTGTCGCAGGCGGAGTGCTCTTTATCTTTTCACTCTATATTATAATGAACAATAACCATAAATTGATTTATGGGCCTACGGGTAGCACTCTTAAGCATTATGTTGTTTATATCGACCCCTCGCAGCGTCCTGCGGCGGAAAAATGGATTGATGCTGCTTCGGCAAACAGCATGGCATCATTCACTAAGGTGTGCAATAGCAATCTGCGTATAGATGCGGCAATCTCTTCGGACAATATGTTTGCGGCTGTGCAGCTCTCTGTTTATGAGAATCTGCGCTTTGTGCCCTATGGTGATGCCATTTACCTCAAAGGTGATGAGGTTAAAGGCATTCTCCCGCTCTTTGAGTAGAGCAGCCGATAGTTGACCTGATTGATAATAAAAACTGCGACGGAACAGAAGTGTTCCGTCGCAGTTGTTTTTTTCTATGAATGTTCTTATTCCCATGCAAGAGCACTTGCACCGAGGATAGCTGCGTCTGAGTCTTTCAACTGCGAGATGAGGATTTTTGCCTTTCCCTTGAAGATGGGCATCACATTCTTCTCTACTGCTTTCTTCACAGGGTCGAGGATATATTTGCCCGACTTTGTAAGACCGCCGAAGAGGATGATTGCCTCGGGGCTCGAGAACTTGATGAAGTCGGCAATGGCTTCGCCAAGCATTGTTCCTGTCTGCTTGAATATCTCTTTTGCAATCTTGTCGCCCGCCTTTGCTGCAAGGTACACATCGTATGAGGTGATGTTCTTGATGCCGCGCAGTGCGCTGGGAGTCTTGTCGCTCTTGAGAATCTCTTTGGCTGTGCGTGCAACACCTGTTGCAGAGCAGTATGCCTCAAGACAACCGCGTGAGCCGCAACCGCATTTGCGTCCCTCTTTGCCACGTACCATAGTGACGTGTCCGAGTTCGCCTGCAAAACCGTCGCAACCATATACCAGCTGCCCGTTGATTACAATGCCGCTGCCTACACCTGTGCCGAGGGTTATCACAATGAAGTTCTTCATACCTTTGGCTGTGCCGTAGGTCATCTCTCCGATGGCTGCTGCGTTAGCATCGTTTGTGGCATAGACGGGTACACCTGCCTTTGCCGAAAATACTTCGCACAGTTTAAGTACGCCTTTCCAGGGGAGGTTGGGTGCGTCCTCGATGGTGCCTGCATAGTAGTTGGCATTGGGCGCTCCTATACCGATACCGCGGATGCGTCCTTCGGCGCCAACTTCTTTTATAAGACGCTGAACAACGCCGTTCATAGCGTCTACAAAGCCTTCGAAGTCTTTATATTCTGGGGTTTTTATACTCTCGTCGCGTGCAAGGATTTCGCCACGTGCATCTACAATGCCGATTTTGGTTCCTGTTCCGCCGACATCTATGCCGACAACAAGGTTTTTCTCTACGTCTGATACCATATTGTTCTTTATTGTTTGTTGTTTGTTTATAATGCTGTTGCGAATATATACTAAAAAACAATCAGTTGCAACTTTTGGATGTTGCTCTTTACTGTTTTTTGCCTGTTTGCTGGTGTTATTCGGTAAGTTCTGTCGAAAATACTTCCAATGTTTTGATGAAGAGCTGCTCGGCATCCTCCATTGTGCCGCGGACTTCGCCGCCGGAGGCATTCTTGTGCCCGCCGCCGTTGAAGAGCTTTGCTGCCACTTCGTTGCAGGGGAAATTGTCTACACTGCGCAGCGATACGTTTATCTTGCCTTTGCTCTCTTCGCGCAGGAAACATGAGAATCTTACGCCCTTTATCTGCAGGGGCATATTCACAATACCCTCCGTGTCTCCTTTGGCGCCATTGAAGCGTTTCAGTTCGTCGTAGGTGAGTGTCAGCAGGGCGGCATTCTTCTCGGGGTAGTATTTGAGCTTTTCGTACATCATGTATCCCATGAGTCTCATGCGGCAGAAGGAGTAGTTGTAGAATACGCGGCGGTAGATTATGTCTTTGTCGATGCCTTTGGATATGAGCTCGGCAACTATGTGGTAAATGTCCTTGCCCGATGAGGCATATGCGAAGTTGCCTGTGTCGGTCATTATGCCTGTGTAGATGCACTCGGCTGCTTCGCGGCTTATCAAGTCCGCCCTGCCCATCTGCATGATGACTCTGAAGACAAGTTCCGATGTTGAGCTTGCTTCGGGGTGGGATATTGCAATGTCGAATATGTCGTCGGGGAAGAGGTGGTGGTCGATGAGCACTTTGGGTGCCGATGCTTCTGATACGCTCTTCCCGGTCTCGTCGATGCGGCTGAGGGAGTTGAAGTCGAGGCAAAAGATGATGTCGGCACTCTTTATTGCCTCTTCTGCCGGGGCATGCCCTTTGTCGTATACAATTACATTCTCTATGCCCGGCATCCATGCGAGGAAGGGCGGGTAGTCGTTGGGTACTACGATGGTTGCTGCCTTCCCATTCTCTTGCAGAAAATGGTACAATGCCAGCGAGGAGCCCATCGCGTCGCCGTCGGGGCGGCTGTGGGAGAGTATTACGCAACTCTTGCTCCCTGCGAGCAGGTGGCTCAGGGCTTCTATATTCTTTTTCTCTATGATGTCGCTGATCATGGCTTCTTATTGTTGTTCTTCTGCCATTAACTGTTCGATGGCGCGGCACAATTGGTCGGGACATGATGTGGGCTTGCCGTTGCAGCTGATGTTGTTCAGACGGCTTATCACATCTTCATATTTCATTCCTTTGACAAGCTTGCTTATGCCTTGTAGGTTGCCATGGCAGCCGCCGAAGAATTTTACATCAACTACTGTACCGTTATCTCCGGTTACTTCAATCATTCGCGAACAAGTTCCTCTTGTGTTGTAGATTATGGTTTTCATGGTGTTATCTTAGGTTTATTACGTCTCCTACTTTCAGTCTTGTGTAGTTTTCGTATTCGGGGTTCATCTTATATAGTTTCTTTAGCTTAATGCCGTATTTCTGGGAAATGGAGTAGAGGCTTTCGCCGTTTGCGGTTGTATGGAAACGGTACTCTTTTGTGGCCTTGTTGTTCTTCTTTTCAAGGTATATTATGTCGCCTGCCTTCAGGTTGTACTCTTTGTAGAGGTCGTTGTACTTGATGAGTTTACGGCGCGAAATGCCGAATTCGTTGGACAGGGACTTGAATGTGTCGCCTGTGTTTGCTATTATGTATAGCAGGCCGCTGGAGCGGTATATGGGGCGTATGCCTGCGTAGTCATTTGTTGCGCTGCCTGCGAGCAGGGGCGATACATCTTTCTTGCTGTAGTGGTCATACTCTTGCAGGTTGTATCTTTCTATCAGGTTTATGAGTTTTTGGGGGTATGCGGGGTCTTCGGCATATCCGGCTCTCTTCAGTCCACGTGCCCAACCTTTGTAGTCGGTGGGGGATAGCTTGAAGAGTGCTGCGTAGCGCTCCTTTTTGAGGAATTGCGAGTGGTCTTCGTATGATTCGCGGGCGCTGTTGTAGACGCGGAACTTGCACATCTTGCCATTATCCATGTGCGATGTTGTCTCTCCTTTCCATCCGCTGCTTGCCTTTATGCCGAAGTGGTTGTTGGAGTTGCGCGCGAGTGTGCTGTTCCCTGCTCCCGATTCTAACAGTCCTTGTGCGAGTGTGATGCTTGCCGGTATCTTGTGACGGTGCATCTGTTCCACTGCTACGGGATAGTAGGTGAGTATGTATTTTTCGTATGTGTTTGTTGCTTGCGATACGCTGCTTTTGCGTGGTTGTATAGCTTGTTGTGTAGTGGTACAGCTTACAAGTGCAATTAGGGTGAGGATTATAATTGCTATATGCAGATGAATTTTCATTTTTTCTATGATGTTTTGTATTATTCAATTTACAAATTTAATGTATGTTTTGATTTTTTGCAAGCCTTTGCGTATCTTTGAAGTCTGATTTGAACTCTGCGCTCTGTTTCTTGGAGTGCGGTTTGTTTTTATTGTTAATCTATAGAATTTTAATTATGAGAATTGCAGTTCCTACAAGAGATGGTCGCGTGGATGACCATTTTGGCCATTGCGACCATTATACTGTTTTTACAGTTGAAGATAACGCGATAGTTGAAACATTTGATTTGCCTTCGCCTCAGGGTTGTGGCTGTAAGTCGGGCATTGCAGCCGATTTGCAACAGCTTGGCGTTGAGGTTATGCTCGCGGGTAATATGGGCGAGGGTGCGAAGAACAAGCTCGCTGCGCATAATATAAAGGCCATCCGCGGTTGCAGCGGCGATGTTGTGGCATTGGTGAATGATTATCTTGCCGGCAAGGTGGATGATTCGGGCTATTCGTGCGAATCGCATGATTGTGGCGACCATGGTCACGAAGAGGTGAAGATAGTAGGTTATTCGGCGGCAATCAAGGCTGATAATAATAACGTCAATTAGATATTATTTTGTATAAGCGGAGTATGTATAGCCCTAAATGTCAAAGTAACACTTGTTTGATAAAAACCGTCGTTTGCAGCTAAACAGAATGTTTCAGTAACTTAGAAGCTGTTTGAATTTTATTAGAAAATAATTCTATATTTGCGCTGTTTATTTCGGCTTATTTAACGGAGTTTATCTCCTTCGCACCTCGGCTATTTTCAAGCGAGCTTGAATAGCGCTCGGTTTGTCGTCGATTGAGTCTATTCTGGCATCTTTTCTTTCTTATTTTTTGGAAATAGTCCGCTATTCCCTGCAAAATGTGAAAGAAAATCTACTCTAAAAGTTGCGGTTAAACGAGCGCAATGTGAACTTGTTCACAAATTGCACAGCGAGTGGTAGCAACTTCAACGAAGTTAAATACCTCTCAAATAATTCCGAAAGATAGTGCAAGCCGAGAGAAGAATATCAAGTTTACTTGAATATTATTCCGAGGCGCCGCCTATCTTATTAAAATAAAATTCAAACAGCTTCTAAATTTACTGTTAATTCGGCAATGTTGTTGCTCGCTGATGGTATTATCTTTGTCGTAAAAAAGTATGTATAGAAATTCGCATGACCTTTGGGGTGGAGATACAGTAAACAAGAGTAACGATAACGCAGAAATATTCTTTGGCGCAGATTCGGGTAAAGTAAAAAACTCGGGGGTTAATAATTTGTTACGTGATACGAATAAAAGTAATGAAGAGGGTCTTTTCATGAATGGAAGAACGAGACGAAAAGTCGGTGATATATGGAATAAATATATTGCAGTAAGAGATTCTTATATTAATCCTAAGCATTATTTGAGATTAGGAACGTTTACGCTTGGAAAAATTCCTGCCGATATGGAATATTGGGAGAGTGTACACGATAATCACAATAAAATCATCCGTGGGCAATTAGATATAATAAGAGACTATGCTAAGCCTGTTGTAAAAGCATACGAAACATTGATGGATACAAAATTATTGCGCGAAGCTCTTATTCCTCCTGACTTCATCACTTTTTATTGCCATTAAATAGCGGTTATTGAAAATCAACGAGTTAATTATTTTAAATGGGTGACTTTGGGTGACGCAACCCTTTTTTTGTATATTTGCGCCATGTTTGTACGT
>SUXT01000022.1 GCA_015060835.1 Bacteroidales bacterium | reverse complement strand
TGCAGGGAATAGCGGGCTATTTCCAAAAAATAAGAAAGAAAAGATGCCAAAATAGACTCAAATAAGCCGAAATAAACAGCGCAAATATAGAATTATTTTCTAATAAAATTCAAACAGTTTCTAAACATATATTGAATATCTTTGCAAAATATGTTATCTTTGCGTGCTAAGAGAAACGGCATCTGTTCTATCCAAATGGACATGTGCCGATATTCTGTTTCTAAATGATTCAGGAATTGATTTAAAAAAATATATTGAAGAAAGATGCTTACGCTTAAAGTTATTACCCAAGAGACAGAGAAAGTGCTCAAGGGATTGGAAAAGAAACATTTCAAGAATGCACAGGAGACAATAGACAAGGTACTCGAATACGACAGAATACGCCGTTCATCACAGAGCGAACTTGATGCCACATTGCAGCAGAGCAAACAGTGTGCTGCGAAAATCGGCCAATTGATGAAGGAGAAGAATCTTGCCGAAGCAGAAGAGGTAAAGAAGCAGGTTGCCGAACTTAAGGAAAAGGCAAAAGCTCTCGAAGCGACAATGGAGGATGCAGCTGCAAAGACTCAGGAGATTCTCTACACAATTCCCAACCTCCCCAACGACACTGTTCCCGAAGGCTACGGTGCCGAGGACAATGTTACCGAGCGTGAGGGCGGTGTAAAGCCCGCACTTTTCGAAGGCGCTCTCCCCCACTGGGACTTGGCAAAGAAATACGACCTTATAGACTTTGAGCTTGGCGTGAAGATTACAGGCGCCGGCTTCCCCGTATATAAAGGCAAAGGTGCCCGCCTGCAGCGTGCGCTTATAAACTTCTTCCTCGACGAGGCACGCGACGCAGGTTATCTGGAGATTGAGCCTCCCTACGTTGTCAACGAAGCTTCGGGTTACGGTACAGGACAGTTGCCCGACAAGGAGGGACAGATGTACCACTGCAAGCTGGACGATTTCTATCTTATCCCCACTGCCGAGGTACCCGTAACCAACATCTACCGCGATGTTATTATCGACGAGAAATCATTGCCCATCAAGAACTGTGCATACTCTGCATGCTTCCGCCGCGAGGCCGGCTCATATGGCAAGGATGTACGCGGCCTCAACCGTCTGCACCAGTTCAATAAGGTGGAGATTGTACGCATCGACACTCCCGAACACTCTTATCAGTCGCTCGACGAAATGATTGCCCACGTTGAGAGCCTTGTGCAGAAACTCGAACTCCCCTACAGAATACTCCGTCTCTGCGGTGGCGACATGAGCTTCACTTCGTCAATCACATTCGACTTCGAGGTATATTCGGCTGCTCAGGAGCGTTGGCTCGAAGTAAGTTCCGTTTCGAACTTCGAATCTTATCAGGCAAACCGTCTGAAGTGCCGTTACCGCACTGCCGACAAAAAGACAGAGCTTTGCCACACACTTAACGGCTCGGCACTTGCGCTTCCCCGCATAGTTGCAGCCATCCTTGAGAACAACCAGACTCCCGAAGGCATCAGAATACCCAAGGTACTTGTGCCCTACTGCGGATTCGACATTATAGACTAATAAAAAAGCTAAACACACGCTATTATGTACAAAATAGTTTCAAAAGAGCAGTTTTCGCAGAACGTATTCCGTCTCTGTGTAGAGGCTCCGCTCATAGCACGCGCCTGCCGCGCAGGTAACTTTGTAATTGTACGCATTGCCGAAAAGGGCGAACGCATCCCCTTGACAATCGCCGCATCCGATGCCGAAAAGGGCACTATCACTCTCGTTGTCCAGAAAGTGGGATTGAGTTCAACCCGCTTGTGCGAACTCAACGAAGGAGACAATATTCTTGATGTTGTAGGCCCCCTCGGACAGCCCACACACATCGAGAACCACGGAACAGTAGTCTGCGCCGGCGGTGGAGTGGGTGTAGCACCCATGCTCCCCATTGCCACAGCATTGAAAAAGGCGGGCAACCGTGTAATCTCGGTGCTTGCAGGTCGCAGCAAGGAGCTTATCATCCTCGAAAAGGAGGTACGCGCCGTTTCGGACGAGGTTATAATAATGACCGACGACGGTTCATACGGCGACAAAGGTCTTGTAACCGAAGGTGTGGAGCGTGTAATCAAACGCGAAAAGGTTGACAAATGTTTCGCCATCGGCCCTGCTGTGATGATGAAATTCGTTTGTCTGCTCACAAAGAAATATGACATTCCCACAGAGGTATCGCTCAACACCATCATGGTGGACGGTACAGGTATGTGCGGTGCCTGCCGTGTAACTGTCGACGGAAAAACAAAATTCGTATGTGTCGACGGTCCCGAATTCGATGGCCACAAGGTAGACTTCGACGGTATGCTCAAACGCCTTGCCGCATTCAAGGACATGGAGCGTCAGGAGATTGAGAAATACAACGAAGCACACGGTTGCGAGGCTGTACCCGCACAGAGCGAGGATGCCGAACTTATCGACAGAAATGCCGAGTGGCGCGTGGCTCTCCGCAGCAAAATCAAAGCCAAAGACAGAACAAACATAGAGCGTTGCACAATGCCTGAGCTCGACCCTGCTTACCGTGCAACAAAATTGCGCGAGGAGGTTAACCGCGGACTTACCGAGGAGATGGCACTTACCGAGGCACAGCGCTGTCTCGACTGTGCAAACCCCACCTGTATGGAGGGTTGCCCCGTGAGCATCAACATCCCCTCATTCATCAAGAACATAGAACGCGGTGAATTTGGCAAGGCAGCAAAGGTGCTGAAGATGACAAGTTCACTCCCCGCCGTATGCGGCCGCGTATGTCCTCAGGAGAAGCAGTGCGAATCGAAGTGTATGCACCTGAAGATGGGCAAGAAGGCAGTATCCATCGGTGCACTTGAGCGTTTCGCTGCCGACTATGCACGCGAGAATGGCGAAATGTCGGTTCCCGCAGTAGCACCCTCAAACGGCATTAAGGTTGCTGTGGTAGGTTCGGGCCCCGCAGGACTTTCGTTCGCAGGAGACATGGCAAAGGCAGGATACGATGTAACCGTATTCGAGGCATTGCATGAGATTGGCGGTGTACTCAAATATGGTATTCCCGAATTCCGTCTTCCCAACGCCATTGTGGATGTTGAAATAAACAACCTCGAAGAGATGGGCGTAAAGTTCGTTAAGGACTGCGTTATCGGAAAGACTCTCTCAATCGCCGACCTTGAGGCTGACGGATTCAAAGGTGTGTTTGTTGCTTCGGGTGCAGGATTGCCCAACTTCATGAACATCCCCGGCGAGAACTCTATCAACATCATGTCGTCAAACGAGTATCTTACCCGCGTGAACCTCATGGATGCTTCCAACCCCGAAAGCGATACTCCCATGAGAATAGGCAAGCGCGTGGCAGTTGTGGGCGGTGGAAACACTGCTATGGACTCTGTAAGAACAGCGCTTCGTCTGGGTGCTGAGAAGGCGATGATTATCTACCGCCGCTCGGAGGCTGAAATGCCTGCGCGTCTCGAAGAGGTTAAGCATGCCAAGGAGGAGGGCGTGGAGTTCCTCACACTTCACAACCCCATCGAATATATTGCCGACGAGAATGGTTGCGTGAAACAGATTGTTCTTCAGAAGATGGAGCTTGGCGAGCCCGATGCTTCTGGTCGCCGTTCACCCGTACCCATCGAAGGCGCAATAGAGACTATCGACATTGACACAGCAGTTGTCAGCGTTGGTGTGTCGCCCAATCCCCTTGTTCCCACTTCGGTTGAAGGACTCGAACTTGGCCGCAAGAACACTATTGCTGTCAACGAGAAGATGCAGTCGTCAATTCCTACAATTTTTGCAGGTGGCGACATCGTTCGCGGTGGTGCAACAGTAATTCTGGCAATGGGTGACGGCCGCAAGGCTGCTGCTTCGATGCACGAAATGTTGTCAGCGAAATAATCAATTATAAACCACTGCTTATCGGAACTGTTTGGGATGTAATCTTTTTCTACAATAGTCTCAAACAGTTCCGTTTATTTTACAACATGAAGAATTTACTATCAACTTTTCTTTGCTGCCTGCTGTTCGCAGGGCTTGCACTCTCATGCACTGAGGCTCCCGCCCCACGTGCAATTACACGATACAATGTGCTTGACAGCATCCCCGGCGAGAAGCCTCTGCTCGACAAGAAGTACACCCCCGACAATGCAGCTTTCGGCAAACTTGTTACAGTAACATTCAAGGATGGAAGAGTGCAATGTTCCAAACTTCCAGAGGGCGTAACAGCGAAGAGCGACGGCAAAGGAATGAGATTCGTTTCGCACATTCCGGGAGTGGAGTTCCGTCTCTCAGGACGCAGCAACGACGGTTACTTCTCCGTTGTGAGCGACAGCGCCGTGCTTGTTACCCTTTCAGGAGTGGCACTTTCGTGCAAAGGGCTGGCGCCGTTGCAGATTGCCTGCGGCGAAGTTGCATTCATGCAGTGCGCAGGCAATGCGCATAATTTCATTGTGGATATTCCTGCCGGCATGGATACAGTAAAGAATGCGGCAGCAGTATCTGTAGCCGGCGACCTTGTCCTCTACGGTGGAGGAAACCTTTCGCTCTGCGGCAGCCGTCGCAACGCTCTCTACGGCACAGGGCGCGTAATTGTAAACGGCATACAGCTTGAGGTTGAAAATTCCCGCCGCGATGGTATTTCGGCAGTGGGAGGCATTGCCATACTCAATGGCAACATAAAAATAACCTCTGTAAAGGATGCAATAAAATCGAAGCGCGGAAATGTGCTTTTTATTGACGGCAATGCTCTTCTCTCATCCACAGGCGAGAAGGGCGACGGAGTGCAGTCGACCAACATCTACATGTATGGCGGCAATGTAAACATAAAGACAAAAGGCGATGCCGGGCGAGGATTCAATGCCAAGCAGTCGGTGTATATGTTCGACGGAGCACTGTCGGTGCTTACCGAGGGCGGCGCACTGTTTGCCCCAAAGAAGAGCGACTATAGTTCATCGGCATGTGTCAAGTGCGACATTGCAATGTATATGCGCGGCGGTTACATGAACCTCGAAAATCGTGCAACGGCAGGCAAAGGCATCAACTGCAACGGCAAGATGCAGATGGACGGCGGCATAATGCTTGTGCGTAATTTCGGCGACTGCATCGTGCACCCGACAATTGTCGATGCACACGCCTCGGCAAAGGGTATAAAATGCGACAGTGCAATTGCAGTCAACGGCGGTAAATTAGAGGTACTTGTCTTTGGCGACGGCGAGCGTTGCGAGGGCATAGAGTCGAAAAGCGACATTATAATAGGCGGCGATGCATCGGTGTACGCATACGCGACGGACGATGCAGTCAACTGCGGCCGCAACTTTGTGATGAACGGCGGAAAGCTGTATGCCTACTCTGAATCCAACGATGGCATCGACGGCAACGGCACGATAACAGTAAACGGTGGTCTGCTTGTGGGCAACGGTTGCGGCAATCCCGAACAGGGAGTAGACTGCGACTTCGACGGCAACTACAATGTAACAGGTGGCACCATTGTCTCCATCGGCGGCATGATAGGACGCTCGCCCAACGTACCTCGCGGACGACAGACTGCCCAGCCTACGGTTGCTTGGAGCGGAATAGAGCTTATGCGCGACAAATATATGAACCTATGCGACGAGGATGGCAAACTTATACTATCATACAAACTGCCGCGCACAATAGAGAAAGGTGCTGCGGTAATTTCCACGCCCACGCTTGCAGAGGGCAATGGATATATGCTCACCATGAGCGACACGCTCATTGATGGCGGCAGTCTCGGTTGCGGAGTATATACATCGGGAGAGTGCACCACCGATGCAGCCATAAAAGTGGCGCTTGCAGGCATCGTGACCAATGTTGATGCAGAGGGCAAGAGCGAGACACTCGGTATTGATACCACGAAATTCCGTCCGGGAATGATGCCTCCTCCCCCTCCGGGATTCGATCCCAACAACCTGCCCGACAGCATAAAGGAGAAATTCCGTGCGGGCGCAGGAACATTCCCGCCTCCCCCTCCGGGATTCGACCCAAACAACCTGCCCGACAGCATAAAGGAGAAATTCCGTGCGGGCGCAGGAACACTTCCGCCTCCCCCTCCGGGATTCGACCCAAACAACCTGCCCGACAGCATAAAGGAGAAATTCCGTGCGGGCGCAGGAACACTTCCGCCTCCCCCTCCTGCTGGAATGTCCCGCAGAAGAGACGAGGGCTACAATGTAACCAATATTCCCGGTGGCGGCTGGTAACAATCATGCAGGCTGTAGATAATCTGTTGGCAGCCCTCATGGGCAGGAAAGATTGCTTCGCGAGCAATCTTTTCGCTGATGATGTAGCAAGATGCGATTATCCATTTCCGCTCGACAGGATGTTCCTCGACTATTTTACCGAGGAGAGGAACAATGACAACCTGCGCGCCCTATCGCTTATTGCTACACTCTATCTCTCCGTGCTTCATTGCGACTTTCCGCAGGCATTGATGCGTTCCTCTGTAACATTCCTGCGCGAAAATATCACATTGCCATCGTTCGACTGCACACACTACGAAAGGCTGTATGCCTGTCTGACGACCGAGAAACACGCAACCCTGCCACTCTTCGAGGATGTAGGCAGCATTGTAAGCAAAGAGGTTTCGCGATTGGATATTTACGACGCATTCGATTTTCTCACAAACGGTTTTTGATAATAGGGAGATAGAATATTCAGCAGATATTTCTAGCTCCTCCGTCTTCAAAAAAACTATTGAAATATATTGTTGTCCGGTAAATTTTTATCCTGCTTATGTTTTGAACTCCTACGTCTTCAAAAACTATGTTTTTGAATCCACCTCCTCTTCAAGAGGAGGAATGTAAATCATTGAAAATTATTAACATACAACATTCTCCCTCTTGAAGAGGGAGTGCCCGCAGGGCGAGGGAGTTCCAATCATTGACTTAAATTTGTCTTAATAAAGAATTGGGGCTTGTAGTTACTTAAATATTGAATTTTAAACGACTTAAATACGTTTACCGGACACTAATAATTGAAATACTATGAAAAGAGCACTACTGAGCATAATATGCATGCTTGCTATCACAGCAAGCACATTTGCCGCGTTCAAAGGAACAGCAAAATGGATAAGCGCACCCGACTGCGCCCACAATGCGAATACATGGCAGATTTTCCGCAAAAGTTTCAATCTCGACAGGCGCCCCAACGAAGCAGTCGCATACATTGCAGCCGACAGCAAATATTGGCTGTGGATAAACGGCCGCCCCGCCCTATTCGAAGGCAGTCTGAAGCGCGGCCCCGCCCCCGGCGACTGCTACTACGATGCAGTTGACATAAGCCAACATCTCAAAAAGGGAGAAAATACAATCGCCCTACTCACATGGTACTTCGGAAAACCGTCGTTCAGCCACGACGACAGCGGAAAGGCGGGACTATACTTCGAAGCAACCATTGACGGCACACAGATAAACAGCGGCAACGATTGGAAAGCCGCCGTCAACCGCGCATACAAAGACACGGATGCTCCGCATCCCAACTTCCGCCTGCCCGAAAGCAACATACGCTTCGATGCACGGCTCGCCCCTGCTGGATGGCAACTACCAGACTACGACGACAGCAAAATGCCACAGGCAACCATCCTTGCCACAGCCGGCGAAAAGCCCTTCGGACAAATGACAGAGCGCCCGATTCCATTATGGAAAGACTATGGACTGCGCGACTACACGCAAGTAAGAAGTTCGGCAAAAGGCGACACACTCTATTGCCGCCTACCCTACAACTGCCAGATGACACCTTATATAAAAGTAGAATCCCCGGCAGGCAAAATGGTGCAGATAATGACCGACAACTACCGCGGCGGTTCCGACAACAATGTACGCGCCGAATATATCACCCGCGACGGCCGTCAGGAGTACGAGAGCTACGGATGGATGAACGGCCACGAAGTGCGCTACATAATCCCCGAAGGGGTTAAGGTACTCAGCGTAAAGTTCCGCGAGACAGGCTATGACACAGAATTCAGCGGCTCGTTCAGTTGCAACGATGCTTTCCTAAATGAATTGTGGAAGCGCTCGGCCCGCACCCTCTACATAACCATGCGCGACAACTACATGGACTGCCCCGACCGCGAACGCGCACAGTGGTGGGGCGACGAGGTCAACGAACTTGGCGAAGCATTCTATGCCCTCTCGCCATCGTCGCACAAACTAGCAAGAAAAGGAATCCTCGAACTTATAAATTGGCAGCGCAAGGATGGAACAATCTTCTCGCCCGTCCCCTCAAGCAACTGGAACAAGGAGTTGCCGCTTCAGATGCTCGCATCGGTAGGATGGTACGGATTCTACACCCAATACTTCTACAGCGGCGACAGCAGTTTCGTACCACAGATATACGACGGTCTCCACCGCTATCTGCACGAGGTGTGGCAGACAGACAGCGACGGCCTTGCAATAGTGCGCCACGGCGAATGGAGTTGGGGCGATTGGGGTACAAACATCGACCTCGAAGCACTGACAAGCTGCTGGTACTATCTTGCCCTGAAAGCCGAAAAGGAGTTTGCACGAATGCTTGGCAAGAGCGACGACGAAAAATTGTGCGAAACAATGATGCAGAAGATGCGCGACTCATTCGACCGCCGCTTCTGGAACGGGGAGGCCTATCGCAGCCCCGCCTACAAAAGAGCCACCGACGACCGCACACAGGCAATGGCGGTACTTTCGGGCCTTGCAAGCAAGGACAAATACCCCGCCATTGCAGCAGTGCTCGAAAAGGAGCGCCACGCAAGCCCCTATATGGAAAAATATGTGCTCGAAGCACTCTGCTTGATGAACCGCCACACTCAGGCACTCGACAGAATTAAGAGCCGCTACAGTAATATGCTCTCCTACGACTGCTCTACCCTGTTCGAAGGCTGGGGCATAGGCAGCGAGGGCTACGGCGGCGGCACAATCAACCACGCATGGAGCGGCGGCCCTCTGACCATACTGAGCCAACAGATATGCGGCATAGTCCCGACATCGCTGGGATTCCGCACAGTGAGGATAGAACCGCGCATGAGCTATCTTCAGAGAGCAGCCGCCACAATAGATACCCCTCTCGGTAAACTGAAAGTGAAGATTGATAACCGCAAAGGCACGCCGAACGTAAAACTGAAAATTCCAAAAGGAATGAGTGTGGAGGTGGTGTTGCCGGATGGAAGCTGCAAGAGCTATAGGAGGTGATTGGCTTTTCTTTCTATTTGTTAGAAGCTGTTTGAATTTTATTTTCATAAGATAGGCTGCGCCTCGGAATAATATTCAAGTAAACTTGATATTCTTCTCTCGGCTTGCACTATCTTTCGGAATTATTTGAGAGCTATTATTGAGTATATTTTCTTTCACATTTTTTGGAAATAGCAGGCTATTTACAAAAAAACAAGGAAGAAAAGATGCCAAAAGTTGCGATTAAGCGAGCGCAATGTGAACTTGTTCACAAATTGCAAAGCGAGTGAAAGCAACTTCGATAACATTAAATAGACTCAATCGACGACAAACCGAGTGCTATTCAAGCTTGCTTGAAAATAGCCGAGGTGCGAAGGAGATAAACTCCGTTAAATAAACCGAAACCGAATTCGCAATGTAAGTATTATTTTCTAATAAAATTTAAACAGCTTCTTATTCTTTTGATAAGCAATTAAGAATATATTATACCTATAAATGCCAGCCTGATACCCTAATTTTCATTTTATCTTAAAAATATCCGCAAAAAAATCTTATATCTTAAATGCTTTTCCTAAATTTGCGTTAAACTACAAATTATTTCAGTTATGAAACAATTAAATAGGATTAAAATAGTCCTAGTTGAAAAGAATAAAACAGCCAAATGGCTCTCTGAGCAAGTAGGCAGAAATGTTACATCAGTTTCTCGATGGTGCACAAATGATTCGCAGCCAGATTTAGAGATGCTATTTCGTATAGCTGAACTTTTGGAAGTTGATGTTCGTGAACTGATTCATGTAGAAAAGATAAATAGATTAACACTATAAATCTCATGTACTATGGCAATACCCATTAACATAGAAGATCTGTTAAATAAACGTAAGATTGAATCCAATCGCATTGAGTTCAAAACGGGTTGGAATCCGGATAAGATATATCGTACAATTTGTGCTTTTGCCAATGATTTTGATAATCTCGGCGGAGGATATGTCATTGTCGGAGTGGAAGAGGAAGAATACACTGGCATAGCTAAACGTCCTGTAGCTGGCATTCCTATCGAAGAATTGGATAAGATTCAACGAGAAATGATTGGGTTCAACAATAAAATAGATCCATACTACATGCCACGCACTGACGTACAGGAGATAGATGGTAAATATGTACTGCTCATCTGGGTTCCTGCCGGCGTGAATCGTCCATATAATGTTCGCGAGCGGGTTACAGCGAACAATCAATCTCCATGCAAATGGTATGTTCGTAATGGAACCAACACCATTGAAGCAAAAGGTGAGGTATTGGACGAATTACGAGAAATGGCCAGTCGTACACCTTTCGACGAAAGGGGCAACGAAAATATAGAGATTACTGATATTTCAAGAGCCTTAGTTTTGGATTATCTGCAAACAGTCAATAGTCGTTTGGTGGCAAATTTTGAAAAACTATCACTCTTGGAAATATTATCACAGATGGATTTGATGGTAGGACCAACAGAACGTCAATTGGTAAAGAATGTAGCCGCCATGATGTTCTGTAAGAATCCTGCAAAATTTTTCCCAACCACACAGGTTGATATTGTCATCTTCCCAGATGGCTGCGTCAAGAACCCAAACAATATGATTGAGGTTCCAAAAATTGTTGGCACAGTACCAGATATGATTAAACAAGCATTGGACTACATCAAAACCAATGTCATTAAGAAACGTATCATTAAGCAGAAAGACAAGGCAGAATCTATCACCTTCTTCAACTATCCTTACCAGGCTATAGAAGAGGCTGTAGTTAATGCCTTATATCATAGAGATTATCTAGAGCGTGAACCAGTTGAGATAACTATAGAACCAGATAAGATTTCAATTCTCAGTTATACGGGGCCAGATCGTTCCATCAGTTTAGATGCAATAAAAAAAGCGGAAAGATTAAAATCTCGTCGTTATCGTAATCGCCGATTAGGAGACTATTTGAAGGAACTTCAATTGTCAGAAGGTAGAGGTACTGGAATTCCAACCATTCAAGATGAACTAAAAAGAAATGGTTCTAATCTCGCCAAGATAGAAACCAACGAAGAAAGAAGTTACTTCTTGATTGAAATCCCATGTAGAGAAGGATTTGAGGGAGCCTTGAATGTAGGTGGTGATATAAATGAGGCTATAAATGAGGCTATAAATGAGGCTATAAATGAGGCTATAAATGAGAACGCACAATCTGTATTGTTGGCTGTTTCAAAATATCCTTTAATAAAGCGAAAATCACTGTTAGATAGTATAAATGTTTCAAAGGCAACTTTAGAACGCATTATCAAGCAACTATCCTCAGAACCTTTAAATTTAATCGAATACAAGGGCTCATTAAAGACAGGCGGTTATGTACTGACAGAAAAAGGTGAAGCTTTTGTAAAATCCTTAAATGAATAATTATGGCAAATAAATTTTTCACTAACCGCGAAGGCACACCGACCGTAAAACTAAAAATTCCCAAAGGGATGAGTGTGGAGGTGGTGTTGCCGGATGGAAGCTGCAAGAGCTATAGGAGGTGATTAGCTTTTCTTTCTATTTGTTAGTCTCATGCCCATCCGTGAGAAAGCGCAGCCCGACCAGATGAAAATGACTTTGTTAACTGTCTTTCCAAAATCAAACTTTTCGACCACAAATCGTGCATTATCTCACTTTTTAACCCACATAATGCACTCCGAGTGGTCGAAAATCTTCCTTCTTTTATTCCTTTAAAGCCTTATATGTTTAACAATCAACAATATAAGAAAAACAGTAAAGGAATAACAAGAAATAGAGATAAAAACAGAACAGTATTAAGAAGCTGTTTGAATTTTCTTGAAAAATAATTCTATATTTACTCCCTTCATTTCGGCTTATTTAACAGAGTTTTTCCCCGTCCCTTCGCCCCTTCGCGTTTGCAACGCGAAGGATTGAGTATAAGCATCTGTGATGCGCTTAAACGAGAAGATATTTACACAATAGGATTTCTGTAAAAGATTGATTATACCCACAACAATATTGCAGGAACTGAAATTATCCCGAATAAACGGATCTGTCTCCGCTTATGCTGGTTCAATTGGATTATCAGATGTAAGCGCATTGTAAATGCTAATACTCAATACATCCGCATTATAAATGCGGATGGACAGGGAGATATATACAAATAAAAAACGATGCAAGATAGTCCTGCATCGCTTAAACATATATAACTCATATCTAAGACTTATATATAACGGGGTTACTTATATTACAAATTCGTGATAACATACCTGCTCAAGCAAAAGATCGTAATGTTGCTCATTCTTGATGTATCGTATCATATATTTGCCAATGCCTCCAAAAGACCCGCATCGTTGATAGGTATTATTGCAGATAAAGTAGAAATTCTCTCACGCTCCATTTTAAGCCAACGTAATGTTATTTCATTATCATTTTGCATTAATAACATATCATACAACAGAGCTATAACCTCTTTTTTCATTCCATCATATTCGGGAGACAATTTTTCATAGCAGTCAATCTGGAATAAAAGGCTATTATAATAGGTCCATAATACAGCATCTTTGTCCGACAGCAATAAACCAAGAGTATAAATCGTAGATGCGATGCTTCCATATATTTCAGAAGCTTCATAGAATTTTTCTGCTTGCATATACAACCCGCCCAGTTGCAGATATGCCGATAACATTTCAAGATGCGCCCACTTCTCTTGAATATGAGACACTGATGACACTGCATTATAAACAAGTGATAATGAATCATCAAAGCCAAGATTCTTACACTTCGCACACTCACATAAAGTACGGCAAAACAAGAATGAATTGAAATTGCTGTCATTCACACAATAATACTTATCCCCCACATATGGCTGCAAATCGACTTTGAAATTATAATAGCCCGAATCAAATACATATTCCTGTGGATAAAACAATTCTTTTGAATTACATTCGGCTATAAATGATTTTATGTCTTTTACTATAATTTTAACCTGTTTCTCCAGACCTTTGTTAAGTTCTTTTTCTTCACAGTCAAAGAAGTTACTTTCTAGAAACAGGCTCAGTTGTTTTGTGCGAATATATGCAATATTTTCTTTTGCACTTTCATTGCCACGCTCTGCAGCAATGATAAACAGACGCATCATTTCATATGTGTTGCTTTGTCCCCAACCTGCAAAGTACAAATCTGCAAGTACGCGTGGAGCCTCCGCATCACCTTGCTCTGTAGCATATTGCAGAAATTCAATAAACTCATTGAATTTATCATCACCTTCATTAGTACTATATATCTGGTATAATAATGTGTATGCCTCGGCATCGCCGGCAGCAGCACGTTGTTTAAGTTCTTCGATGTTCATAATAGTACATTTAAGCTTCGCAAGTAAAAAAAGTATAGCTTTTAGTTCTGTATGTCACAGAAAATGAGTATCTTTAAGTACCACCTTCAAAGAACTCAATCCTAAAAGCTATGGTCAAAGATAAACATATTATTTCAGGAATCAATGGATTCTTCCATAAAAATGATTGTAACAAGGCGATAAATAGCATCATGACTCCGCCACCTCAATCTCCGTTCTTCCTACATCGGTATCGAAAAACGCCCTAACTGCAAGCTGACTTGTCTTCAAGTATTGGAACTGTTACTGATTTTCCCGTTCTTCATGGTCAAGAACTCTTTCCAATATCATCATTCGAGACTTTCGAAATTATTCTCCTGCCAAAAGGATATGTTCTATCGTTTCATGGAACAGGATAACATTGACAGGCGAAGACTTGTCTATATGTTGAGTCCCTCCGCCCCTTCGCGTTTGCAACGCGAAGGATTGAGTATAAGCATCTGCGATGCGCTGAAACGCGAAGATATTTACACAATAGGCTTTCTGTAAAAGATTGATTATATCCACAACAATATTGCAGGAACTGAAATTATCCCGAATAAACGGATCTGTCTCCGCTTATGCTGGTTCAATTGGATTATCAGATGCAAGCGCATTGCAAATGATAATACTCAATACATCCGCATTATAAATGCGGATGAACAGGGAGCCTGCCCACCCCACGCAAAGGATAGACAGGCTTTTTCATTTATTTTCTCTTTGCCATTTTTCACCTAAACAAGCATTTTTCATACCCGCGCGTACAGCAATCTCGGTTTCAGCATATACCAAAAATGATGGGTCTACTCGACTATTTTCCATAGGGCGCTTGGAGAATTTGGGCGAAGAACTGAAATTCTAAGCTACCGCATCTCGGAAGCAAGCAGCCACTTCCATATAGGAACCACCTCGATATTCAAGCCATTTATAACTAAAGTATCCTCTTCGTCGTAAGTAACAATTACTGCTTTTTTAAGCTGGTGCAACTTATGCAACGCCACGAGTGCTCCCACCTCGCGCTTTCGGGTTTCCTCATCGCAGAGAGTATATGAAGCTTGTATAGCCATTTCTTCTTCGGGTATATAGAAATCAACCTCTACATTCTTGTTATAATAATATAGGCGAGGTTCATCATCACTCGCATATTTCTTATATAAAGCTATCGCACAAAGGTTCTCCAACAGAGAAGTGTCTTGATTCGTCAAGAATATACTCAGCAACCCATTGTCGGTAAAATAATGCTTCTTTACGGTCTCTTTCTCAACAAATTTAGAAGCATAGTTGTCGATAGAGAATATAAGGCAGGCCTCTTTGGTCAATCTGATATAGTCTATGATGGAGGCAGTATTGGTAGACACACCGGTGCTCTTCACCATATTGGCCAAACGGTTGTAGGCTGTAGGTTGCTTCACATTCTCGGCCAGTCGTTTGACGGCAAGTCGCAGCGCTTGTTCGTTCTTGATACCATTGCGCTGTATCACATCGCCCAATATTATTTTCTCATACAAGCCATTGAGCCAATGTCGCTTATTGCGATACATGAGCAGTTCGGGGAATCCACCCCAACGGAAATAGGTGTTCATCATCTGCTGTACGGTATTCCTTTGCTTGCCATACATCCACTCCTTGCCGAGTGATACGCCTTGAGCCTCCATATATTCGCGGAACGAATAGGGGAATATCTTCTCGTCAAAGTATCGTGCCCCTAAGGTGGTGGCAATATCGCGGCTCAACATCTTGGCATTGCTGCCTGTGATGTACACTCTATATTTCTGGTTAGCCAATCGGCGGGCAAAGTGCTCCCATCCGCTTATGTTCTGTATCTCGTCGAAGAACAAGATAGGCTTGCCCGGATACATGCTATTATAGGCTTGCAAGATAAGGTCAAAGTCATCGGCAGTCATGCCCAGCAGGCGTTCGTCGTCAAAGTTGATGTATATCATATCTTTCACGCCATGTCCCTGCAACATCAATTGTTTGGCGCGTTGATATAGCAAATAAGACTTTCCCGCTTGCCTGATACCCACCAATACATAGCGTCCTTCCTCTTCAAACTCAAAGGGGCGCTGATATAACTCCACTTCTTGCAATTCTTCCTGTCCTTCAACTATTAAAGTCTTAAATACATCTTTGTTCATACAAGATACTCTAATATCGATTCTGTTGCAAAGATATGCATTTATTTATCAACACCAAACAAAAACAATCGTTTTTATTTAACCATAGTAAATAAATCAACTCAAATTACCTCAGGTCACTCTGAAAAAACAGAAAGATTCCCATACTGAACCAATCAGTAATGGGAATCTTTTTTGTTTGAATATACCTGTAAGGAAACTATCCCCACAGTTATACACTACGTAGACTTTAGTATGCTCTTGCAAAGAGTACGCGCTGAGCAGAGGGTTTGCCTGTTACCATGCAGACACCGGGAGTCTTGTCGCCCGACAAGGGGATACAACGTATTGTAGCCTTTGTCTCTGCCTTGATGAGTTCCTCGGTTTCGGGGGTACCGTCCCAATGTGCGAGAATGAAACCGCCCTTCTCTATCTCCTGCTTGAATTCCTCGTATGTATCTACGGTGCGGGTATTCTCTTCGCGCATCTTCAGTGCCTTGTGGTAGATATTGAGCTGGATCTCGTCGAGAAGCGCCTTTACAAATTCTGTGATTCCTTCGATGGGGCGGGTAATCTTCTCAAGTGTATCGCGGCGCATAACCTCTATTGTGCCATTCTCAATGTCGCGTGCACCGAGTACAAGACGAACGGGCACACCCTTAAGTTCGTAGTCTGCGAACTTGAATCCGGGACGACGGTTGTCGGCTCTGTCGTACTTAACGCTGATGCCGAGTGCCTTAAGTTCGTCTACAAGTACATTCACCTTGCTGTCTATCACTGCAAGCTGCTCATCGTTCTTGTAAATGGGAACAATTACCACCTGAATGGGGGCAAGTGCGGGAGGAAGTACAAGACCATTGTCGTCAGAGTGAGTCATGATGAGAGCACCCATAAGACGGGTAGATACTCCCCATGATGTAGCCCACACATATTCGAGTTTGTTCTCCTTGTTGATGAACTGCACATCGAATGCCTTTGCGAAATTCTGTCCGAGGAAGTGCGATGTTCCGCATTGCAGAGCCTTGCCGTCCTGCATCAAGCCCTCGATGGTGTATGTCTCCAACGCTCCGGCGAAACGCTCGTTTGCCGATTTTACACCCATCACCACAGGTACTGCCATGTGCTTGTTGGCAAATTCGTTGTACACGTGGAGCATGGTGTTTGCCTCCTGCTCAGCCTCTTCGCGTGTGGCATGTGCTGTGTGTCCCTCCTGCCAGAGGAATTCCGCTGTGCGCAGGAAGAGACGTGTGCGCATCTCCCAACGCAATACGTTTGCCCACTGGTTGCAGAGGATGGGAAGGTCGCGGTAAGACTGTATCCAGTTCTTGTATGTGCTCCAGATGATAGTCTCCGAGGTGGGACGGATAATCATCTCCTCTTCGAGTTTTGCAGCAGGGTCTACAACCACACCCTTGCCATCTGATGAGTTTTTCAAACGGTAGTGTGTTACAACCGCACACTCTTTGGCGAAGCCTTCAACATGATCGGCCTCACGGCTGAGGTAAGACTTGGGGATAAGCAAGGGGAAATAGGCATTTGAGTGCCCTGTCGCCTTGAACATATCATCGAGGATGCGCTGCATCTTCTCCCAAATTGCGTATCCATAAGGTTTTATAACCATACAGCCGCGCACTGCCGACTGCTCGGCAAGGTCAGCTTTAACCACCAGTTCGTTATACCATTGTGAGTAATTCTCACTTCTTTTTGTCAAATCTTTAAGTTCTGCCATAGTATGATAGCTATATATTATTCTGCATTATTTACGAACTGCAAATTTAATCAGAAACGTTGAATTAACGAAAAAAACAGTAAATGATTGTTTACTTTATATACAAATTACATTATCTTTGCAAATGTGGTCGATGTTTAACAGGCCATTATCGTACAACAAAAACAGTTATAACAATAAAAGCTAAACAATTATGAAAGCAAAATCATTAAAGTTATTCAGCATTGTGCTTTGCGCTCTTTTTGTGCTCAGCGGCTGTCAGAGTATGAACAACACAGCTAAGGGTGGTCTTATCGGCGGTGGCGGCGGTGCTGCTCTCGGTGCACTCGTAGGTACATTGGTAAGCGGAAGAAGCGACAAGGGTAAAGGTGCTGCCATCGGTGCTGCCATCGGCGCTACAGTAGGTGCAGGTACAGGTGCCATCATCGGCAAGAGAATGGACAAGGCTGCCGACGCTGCAAAGCAGGTTGAGAATGCAACAGTTGAGACTATCACCGATGCCAACAACCTCACAGCCGTTAAGGTTACATTCGATTCAGGCGTTCTTTTCGCTACAAACAAATACGACCTCAACAGCAACGCGAAGAGCAACCTTGCCGAGTTTGCAAAGATTCTGAAGGAGTACAACGATGCCGATGTTGCCATCTATGGCCACACCGACTCAACAGGCAGCGACGCCATCAACGATCCCCTTTCTGTAAACCGTGCAAATTCTGTTGCCAACTATCTTAAGTCTCTCGGCGTATCAGCCAACCAGATCAAGAGCGTAGAGGGTAAGGGTTCAAAAGAGCCTGTTGCAGACAACTCAACAGCTGCCGGCCGCAGCCAGAATCGTCGCGTAGAGGTTTATATGTACGCGAGCGAGGCTATGATCAATTCAGCGAACAACGGCACACTCAAGTAATTGCAGGGAACTGCGGCCCGGTGATACACTGACTGATTGATTTTATCTTCACCGGACATACTGTTCCGCTACAATAAAACACCTCGGCAGAATATTTTGCCGAGGTGTTTTTATTATGTAACATTGTCCGAGAAGCCGTATTATATATTCTTCTTCTGAACCACCTTTGTACCGGGAGCTACATCCTCCATAAGCCATATATTGGCACCGATTACCGCATCCTTTCCAATGGTTACGCGACCGAGGATTGTTGAATTTCCGTACACAATGACATTGTCTTCGAGGATAGGATGGCGGGGAATACCCTTTATGGGGTTGCCATTCTCGTCAACTGGGAAACTCTTTGCTCCGAGTGTAACACCCTGATAGAGCTTCACATGATTGCCAATTATGCAGGTTTCTCCTATCACCACTCCCGTACCGTGGTCTATTGCAAAATAGTTTCCGATGGTTGCACCGGGGTGAATATCAATTCCAGTCTCGCTGTGTGCAAGTTCGGAGATAATTCGAGGAATCAGGGGTACTCCTATCTCTATCAATTTGTGCGCCATGCGGTAGTTGCCTATTGCTTTTATAGCCGGATAGCAGCTTATAATCTCTCCGTAGCTTTTGGCGGCAGGGTCGCCGTCGTACATCGCAACAACATCCATCAGCAGACTGCGGCGCAGTTCGGGGAGGGACTCCACAAATTCCACAGCCATAGTCTTTGCCATCTTGCGACGCTCTTTTTTGCCTTCGACATTGGCGAAGCATAGTCCTGCATGAATCTGTTCGCAGAGAAGATCGTAGACACGTGCCACATTAAGACCTGTCCTGTATTCGAGTGTGCTGTCGTCCTTATATGCATCGCCGAAGAATCCGGGGAATACTATCGAGCGCACAAGTTCCACTACATCGGAAAGCACTCTGCCTGAGGGCATAGGCTCGCCATCGTGATGCGACTCTGAAAGTACCTCGCAGAGACTGCACTCGGTCAATGCCTTTACCGTTGCCGGCAATATTTTTGTTATATCTTTCTTTTCCATAATCATTCGTTATTATTAAACTGTTTCAAGCATACAGTTCGGTTGAGAGATAGCGCTCGCCGCCATCGGGGAGAAGCACCACTACATTCTTGCCATCATAACCTCCGCGACGGATAAGCTCTGCTGCGGCGTGCAGCGCAGCGCCGGAGGAGAAACCTGTAAGCACCCCCTCGGTAGCGGCAAGCATGCGGGTTGCCGACATAGCCTCTTCGTCGGTTACGCAGAACACCTCATCTACTACCGAAGCATCGTATATCGAGGGGATAAAGCCTGCGCCTATGCCTTGTATCTTGTGGGCGCCTTTCTCTCCGCCGTTGAGCACCGGCGAAGCTGCCGGCTCCACTCCTATAACTTTTATCGACGGGTTGAGCTCTTTCAGGCGGCGTGCTGTTCCGCTTATTGTTCCGCCCGTGCCTACACAGGCTACAAAGGCATCAATGTTACCCTCTGTATCGCGCCATATTTCCTCGGCTGTGGTGTTGTAGTGGGCTGCGGGGTTTGCGCCGTTCTCGAATTGTTGGAGAATTACTGCACCCTCTATCGTGTCGCACAGCTCCTGCGCCTTAGCTATCGAACCGGCCATACCCTCCTTGCCGGGCGTCAGTATCAGTTGGGCACCATAGGCTTTGAGCAGACTCATGCGCTCGCGGCTCATTGTGTCGGGCATGGTGAGTATAAGTTTGTATCCGCGTGTGGTGCAGATGAATGCGAGTCCTACACCGGTGTTTCCGCTGGTAGGCTCAATGATGGTAGCACCGGGCTTCAGCAGTCCGCGTTCCTCTGCATCGAGTATCATGTAGAGTGCAGCCCTGTCCTTGACACTGCCTGCGGGATTGAAATATTCCAATTTTGCAAGTGGAGCTGTCGACAGTCCCTCGGCACGCGAAAAGTTGTTCACTCTCAACAAAGGAGTATTTCCTATAAGGTCGATTATTGTATCTGCTATTCTATTCTTCATAATGCCGGAATCTTTTTAAGTTCGTTGTACAACCGCTGTACGGGCAAGCCCATCACGTTGAAGTATGAACCTTCGATATTCTCCATTCCTATGTATCCTATCCACTCCTGCACACCGTATGCACCGGCCTTGTCCATTGGTTTGTATTTGCCAAGATAGTATTCTATCTCCTCGTCGTCGAGGGTGGCAAATGTTACGTTGGAGCAGGCTGTGAAACTTACACTGTGGGTGGCGGTCGTTATTGTTACGCCGGTGAAGACATTGTGTGTCTTGCCGGACATATTGCGCAACATCCTGCGTGCCTCGTCAACATCGGCGGGTTTGCCGAGTGCCTTGCCATCGAGCCACACTATAGTGTCGGCTGTTATGACAAGTTCGTCGGGAGCCATGATGCTGCGATAGACCTCAGCCTTCTTCTGTGAAATGTAGAGGGGAATATCTCCACCCTGCAACGTAGCGGGGAAACTCTCATCGACATCAGGGAGTGTCCGCACCTCATATATAACATCGAGGCCGCCCATTAGTTCGCGACGACGCGGGGAAGCCGATGCCAAAATTATTTTATAGTCCTTCAGATTGTCAAGCATACCACCCTATTTTACCACCCGAAGGCATTTGATTCGTCCATCCATTTGTCCTGAGCACGCATAATCTGCTCGATAACCTCGCGGCCGCAACCCTCGCCGCCTTTCACCGGAGATATATATTTTGCTATCTGCTTGATGTCGGTGGCTGCGTCGGCAGGGCAACAGGGGAGGCCGCACATCTGCATCACTTCGTAGTCGGGAATATCGTCGCCCATGTACATGACCTCTTCGGGAGAGAGTTCGTACATATAGAGAAAATCCTCGAAAATATCCTTCTTGATTGATGCACCTACATAGACATCGGTAATTCCCAATCCTCTGTAACGCACCTTCACCGCCTCTGTCTTTGCACCGGTGATTATGGCCACGCGGTAGCCGGCCTTCACAGCCAGTTGCAGAGCATAGCCGTCCTTTATGTTCACTGTGCGCATGGGCTCGCCTGTAGGGTACATGGGGATTGTCTCCTTGCTCAATACCCCGTCAACATCAAAGACCAGTGCCTTTATCTTAGTCAAATCGTAGTTTATCATTTTGTATTCCTTATTTCATCTGCCTTGCTTATTATATATCGGGTAACAAGGTCGTATATCTCTTTATATTCTCCTGTGAGCATGGCACGTTGCCTCTCTATGATTGTGCAGTCGCGTCGTCGGGCAGGGCCTGTCTGAGCTTCTGCCGGCGAAAGTGTGTGAATCTTCGCAGCAGTTTCGTCTATAAGCGTATGCATTATTTCGAATGGCAGACCTTGATTACCAAGAATTTCGGCAGACATCGCATACATCGCATTAACAAAGTTACAGGCAAAGACAGCCGCTATATGCAGATAGGCTCGCTGACGGCCGTTTATGCGGTAGACCATCGGCGATAGACGCCTTGCCATATTTTCCAATTGTCCGCATACAGTCTCATCGCTACCCTCCACAAAGATGCCTACTTTGGAAAAATCGACACTCTTTGTCTTGCTGAAGGTCTGCATGGGGTAAAAAACCCCATAATGCCGCGCGGCAGCCTCCGGCCATATATCCACAGGCACGCTGCCGGCGGTATGCGCCACAACGCTGTCGGGGTATCTCTTCGCCACCATTTTTGCAACATCGGGAAGAGCATCGTCGCTTACGGCAGTTATTACAATATCGGCATCGGGGAGCGAGGATATATCCGTAAATGCCTCGCAGCCCAATTTATCCGCAAGAGTATCTGCCGAAAGAGCCGTGCGGCTCCACACAGCAAGCGGATTAATCCCCACGCTGCGGAGCGCAACACCCAGGCAGGTGGCAAGATTGCCGGCGCCCACTATCACTATGCGACTACTTTCCACCGAATCGGCCAATGTGTACCTTTTCCCACTGCATTCTCTCCTCGTCGAAAGGCTTGCTTTCGCGTGCCTTGTAGCCTACAGCCACAATCGACAGCACCGCATAATTTTCGGGGATTGAGAGCAGACGCTTCACATTCTCGTCGGCAGAAACACCGTCGGCGTCGAAACGCTTGCGCACCTGCACCCAACAGCTTCCGAGACCAAGTTCTTCGGCTGCAAGCTGAATGAGCAGTGTGGCAATAGAGCAATCCTCCACCCACACATCGGTCTTTGTTGTGTCGGCAACAACAACCACGGCAAGCGCGGCACCCTCAAGCAGAGCGGCGCCCTGAGCCTTGCACATCGACAATTGACGGAGCATCTCCTTGTCGTCAACCATTATAAACTCCCACGGATTGATGCGGTGTCCCGAAGGCGACATAAGCGCAGCCTTCATAAGGTCGCACACTTTATCCTCCTCCACAGGCTGCTCTGTAAAAAGACGGCAACTGCGTCTGTGCTTCAAAAGTTCAAGAAAATTATCCATTATATTCTAAAAAAAAATTTGCGTATTGTTTCAAATACGCAAATTTATAACAAACAGTGCTAAAAGCCAAACTGCCATATAATAAAAGATTCAAAAAACACCTTATAAAGACCTTATAAAGACTAATCTGAGATATTCACATTATTATAATCATGCAGAATTGCATAATACAAAGCTCTCAGATGCAATGTGTCGGTATACTCCTCAGCAATATTCTTGTAAACTGCCGGCAACAAGATATTGGCATTTACCCGATAAAGGACCTTGTTGTAAACATTCTTACCTTCCACCACTCGATCGGAAGAAAGCTCGTCCAATTCAATGGACACCTCAGGGTCGCAGAACTCGATATAAGGCAACAGCACTTTCTTGTATTCAGAGACTGCAAATGTCAACTCTTCTGTATTGCATCGAAAATTGAACTGTTGGCTACCAATATAATAAGACCAGCTATAACCATGCATGCGTTTGCTGCCATAATCCTTGTTGTACGTGCTTCCATTAACAGAAGAGATAAAGGTAAAGCAGTCTGCATCGAGATCATCGTATATAGTATCATATATGACCTTAGCACTAAATTCGGTCGCGGGGACGTATTTGAATACCGCACTGTCAGACATCATATAGTTACACTGAATATCGCCTATCAGGCTCAAAGAATCTTCAAACATATAAGGAATGGTGTCAAGAGGGAGAATATTCTCGAAGGAATCGACACTTTCACCGAAAGACTTGCAAAAATATTTTGCCTGCAATTCACCTGATGCACCGGCAGATACCTCTACATATTCAGGCAGTTTCTCATCATCATTATCACTGCACATAGATGCTGTCAAAAGACAAAAGGAGAGCATACAAAAAAGACTCAAAAAATGTTTTTTCATAATCATTCAATTGTTATAGTATTTTTTCACAAAGGAAACAATAATTTCTATAAAATCAAAACAGTTTCTTTATCCAATTTACAATATCTTTGAGCACCTCCGAGGAAATAGTCTCCTTGATAGCACCGTAGTTGAGCGCCGTTGCCGCAGTACAGTGCTGGAAAAGATGGTTGAGGGCATCATACTCCTTAATCAGATTATTACCGCCGGGGGGAAGATTTTTCTTTATTACAGGAATATTGTCCTTGCTCAGCACCTGCATATCCAACTTGCCGTTCACTGCCATCACAGGACAATCAGCCTTACTGATAGCCTCTGCCGGATCGTAGCCCAAGAACCAGGTGAACCACTCACCACCGTATGTCATACACTTTTCGAGGTTGACTTTAAGCGCATCCGTCAATAGCAATCCATTGTTTTTGCACTGTTCCTCTATATATTTCGATTTTTCGGCAATCTTCACTCCATTTACCCTATCCTTATAGATAATCCTCAATGCTGTTGTATAATCGTCGATAATCTTTTGCGGCACACCCTGCAACTGCATCAGAGCTTCATTCTGCCCAACAATAACATCTATACCGCAGGCTGCACTGCCCGCCAGTGAGATTATAAAATCAGCCTTGCCGTCAGCAGCCATCATAAAGGCGATTGTGCCTCCCTCGCTGTGTCCGAGCACTCCCACCTTGCCGAATTTGCCGAGGGAGCGAAGATAGGCGACTCCCGCCGAGGCATCTGCCATGTTATTCATTGTGGTTATTCCCTCCAACGGCCCCTTTGAGCCACCGACGCCTCTATCGTCGTATCTCAACGAGGCAATTCCGTTCTTTGCCAAATAGTCGGCTATAACCAAGAAAGGTTTGTGCCCCATAATCTCCTCGTCCCTGTTCTGACTGCCACTGCCCGAGACCATCAGCACCACCGGCACTGAACCTTTATCAAAGTCATCGAAATTGAGAGGATAGGTCAATGTTCCCGCCAGTTCCGCTCCCTCGGCATCGTTTTTGAATACAACCTCCTCGGTCTTATATTCTGCCTGCTGTGGTGTTTGGGCGCGGTCCGGTTCCACCCTACCCACCTTCAGGTTCAAAGGGAGTGCTATGCCATTCTGCGTAAATACCCCTTGAATACTATCATCGGACAATTTGCTGCCATTATACACCGCCTTAAGCATGGGAATGGTTATGCAGAGACTATCCTTGTCGTTCTTTGCAAGTTCGGCAGGAATATCCTTTGCACCCTGTTCGGGAACATCCATAGTACATGTCTGCTTGCCGTCAGTGCCGGTGTTTATCGTAAACCCTATATTCAGTTTGCTTGTTCCGATGGCAACCGTTCCCGACCACTGCTGCTGCAAAGGTTTATCTTCCGAGCATGCTGCGATGAAAGCAACTGTTATCAAGTAAAGAAATATTCTTTTCATAGTCATATTTTTGTTAGACAATAGTAACTGTTTAATTATTATTGGTGTCCGGTAAATTTTTATTCTGCTTGTGTTTTGAACTCCTCCGTCTTCAAAAACAGTGTTTTTGAATCCACCTCCTCTTCAAGAGGAGGAATGCAAATTATTGAAAATTACTAATATACAACATTCTCCCTCTTGAAAGAGGGAGTGCCCAAAGGGCGAGGGAGTTCCAATCATTGACTTAAATTTGTCTTCATAAAGAATGTGGCTTGTAGCTACTTAAATATTGAATTTCAACTACCAATCACATAACCTCTGCCAATTTTTCGGCAAGTTCGCTTCCTCGCAGTTTCACAGCGATAATCTTGCCGGTGGAGCAATCTATGAGATAATTTGAAGGAACGCCACGCACACCATATTTTTCTGTAGCTTCTCGACCTTCGCGCAACACATTCACCCACTGCATACCCTTCTCCTTTACAGTCGACACCCAAGCGTCTCTATCGTCGTCCAACGACACAGCAAAGATTTCAAAGCCCTTTTCCTTGTACTTATCGTAGGCTTCGAGCAGGAAGGGCACCTCGCCCATGCAGGGAGCGCACCACGTTGCCCAAAATTCCAAAAGCACAAATCTGTTCTTTGCGACAACATCGGCAAGCTGCACTTCGTTGCTGTCAGCCATACGCCCGCTCACATTCTTGTAATTGTTGCCCGGTAGCACGCTCTTTGCCTGCTCCTCTGCACGCGCATTATCTTCAAGCCACTTTATAGTCTCTTCCTTAAGGTCGGCATACAGCGTGGGATTTCCGGCCGAGAGTATATCACATAATTCCAACACCATCTCCTTAGGTAAAAGCCTGTTGTACCTCTCGAACAGAAAAGTTCCCAATTCATTGTCGGCGTTCTTCTTAACATATGAGGAAATAAGCGCACAACGCTGTTCGTTTGCCTCATTGAAGGATAGAGATGTATTCTTATTGATAGCGTTATACTCGGTAAAGAAACGTGTCATTCCATCGTTGAGCGGTGTACCGGTCGCTGTGCGTTTGCCCACCTTCTCTTCATCGTAATCGCCGACCACAATATTACCCGGTTCAACGATTATTTCCAGAGTTATAGCTCCATCGGAATCCTCAATGGAATTCCTAATTCCCAACTTCGCCCAATGGGGCTTGGGGGCATCGCCTTTGAAGATAAACGAATTGTTCTTTACCACCGTTGAGTCTATTACAGCCTCGCCGCCGATTTTACGCACGAAATAGACCTTTTTACCATCGGCAAAATCCGAAGATTTGCCTTTAATCGTAAATTCCGTTCCTGTGCAACCTGTAAGCATCAGCAATGCCATAGTTGCATAAATAATTGTCTGTTTCATATTGTTTATTTTATATATTCCTTTATTGTTTTCCATAAAAATCCTTTGCTGTAACCGACACACATTGTCTGCACCTTACCGTCGGGCGCAATAAGCACATAGTGCGGAATACCACTGACATTGTAACGAGCCTGCAAGCCTGTATTCCCTTTTACAAGTTCGTTCCACTGATGCCCGGTAAGCCCCTTTTCGCGCACATATTTTATCCACACCTCCTTTGGGTCAATGGATAGGCTCACCACACTCAGACGGTCGGCGTATGCAGCGGCAATCTCCTCAACTTCGGGGATTGACTCAACGCATGGGCCGCACCCTGTGCTCCAAAAATCAAGCAAGATGTAACGGCCGGAAAATTCCGACAGATGGTGCTCACGCCCATCAATGTCGTAAAGCGTTGCATCGGCCATGCTGTCGCCGACTGCCACTCCCCTTTTCGGATAGAGGAATCCGTAAGCCAAGCGCCCCTGCTCCGATTGGCGCGATTCTTCTGGGAGCGACTCATAGAGTGCCTTCAGTTCCTTGGCAAACGGCATCCACCGGGGCGACAATTTTGCCATCGTTGCATAATCGACAAATGTCTCCATCCACACGCGCGAGCGGGGCATCATTGCCATGCACTCAATTCTGGCCTTATACACCTGCATGAGCAAAGGGAAACTTTTCTCTTGCGATGAATCTATCTTTTTCCGCAACCTGTTGCTGACAACCGTATCGTTGCGATGTTTCATAATTTCCTTCATGGCATCTGTTTCTTCGGCTAAAAGAGTTTCACACTGCCGAAGAACATCCATCGCGCAGGCCTGCAACATATTTTCGTCGCGCTGCTCATCGAGGTTGCTGTTCACAATCCATGTGGAGAGCAGTCTATCTTCACCCTTTATGGTTATATACTCTCCCGGTGCAGCCCATACAGGCAGTGTGCAGGTTGAAAATCCGTCAGCCTTGACCAACAGAAAAAGTTTCTTCACTGCTGAGATTGTATCAGCGAATGAAAAGTGTCCGCCAATGGCTGTATCTGCGGCTATCGTGGATAAAAGCCCGCCGTTCAGCACACACAGTTTCATAGCCACGCTATCGGGGATATTCTCCACACGCCCCTCTATCAAGAATTTATCGGCATCCACCTTCGGCGAACAACCTGCAAGCAACAGCGTTGCAATTATTACAAAAAACATTTTATGTTTCATATTTTGTTATCATATATTCTCATTTACAAAAGAGACAATATTCCCTTTGCGGTAACCTTGCAACTTGTCCAAAATAACACCGTCGGGCGAGACAATGAAGAATGTCGGATAACCGCACACACCGAATCGGGCGCACACACCATCCATTGTTCCTCCCTTAAGGTCGTTGAGGTTGTACCAGCGCAATCCCTCCTTGTCGGTTGCCATCTTCCACACACTCTCCGCATCGCCGCATAAGCCCACAATGTCAAGTTTATCGCTCATGGTTTCTGCTATGCTCTTCAGTTCGGGAAGGGCAAGCCTGCAAGGGCCGCACTCCTTGAGCCAAAAATAGAGCAGTAGATTTTTCCCGCGATAATCGCTGAAATTGTGTACACCGCCCTGAATGTCGTACAATACAACATCGGGGAGTGTATCGCCTACGCCCACTGCGCTGCCCTGTGGTTGTGGTTGCGATACAGACGATGGAGCTACACTCCACAGTGCAGCGTCGGTAAAGTCATCGGGCAGGTCAAACTCCACAAGGGCATACTGCGGCATAAGGGCAACGCCATAGAGCTTGCGCCTTTTCCCATCCACAGCAATCTTTTTCAACCGACAATCGCAGTGCAACGCTGCTACATACTCACCGCTATGGTCGAATACCAGAATTTTGTCAGATGACGATTTTGATATATCATTGTAATCGTAGCTGCTCAACAATCCATCCATATACAGCAGATAGATGTACCTGTCGTCGGCACACATTGAGAAGAGCGGACCGGTAGCCCTCTCCTTGTCATAGCGCACAGCATCGTTGGAGACAGCATAGTGGGGAGTGCGGTAAAACTTCTCCCACTTTTTCTTCATGGCACCACCTTCGAGGGCATACGCCGCCAAATAGGGAAGTTCATTCATTGCAAAGAAAAATTCTGTTCCACTCGCGGCCATGAAGCCATTAAGATAGTTACTCATGCCCATGAACGACAAACTGCCCTCAACAGGAGAATCGCCGAAGCGACAGAGAGGCTTCAGACGGCTATCCGACAAGGTAAACATACTCGCCGAATCCTTCATAAAGACAGAAACGTAGTGCCCCGTCTCCGGTAACAGCGTAAAGCGTCTGTCCATAGGGATATAATCTTCTATATTCCTTGTTCTTTTATATTCGGCCTTCATGCGGTCGGCTACACTCATTGCACCGCTACCGTCTACTGTTACAACTGTCATCGACATTTCGTTTATATCATTTACCCCGAACATATTGCCGTCGGCAAATGTCAGTACCGGCTGACGAAATTCGCCCTCTCCGTTGCCTATGCGCCCGAAAGAACCGAACTGTTTCATACTGCCATCTGTGGAATATGTACGGCAACAGCCATCCTCAAAGAAGGACGAGAGAAGTACGACAAACGAATCGGAGACGGCAATCTGCACATCGGACGGCAACTCCATGCTGCGCAGTGTTTGCTTCAGGGTAAAAATTCTTTCTGCGCCACTATCGGTGCTACAGCAGGCGCTAAGCAACAGCGTTGCAACAAATGTAAATATCATTGTCTGTTTCATATTGTCTATTCTGCGATTGTATAATAATATATTGCTGTCCGGTAAACTTATTTAAACTGTTTTAAATTAAAGATTCAAGTCAGTACAAGCCCCCTTTTTTCATTGAGAGGTTCATTGATGCGCATTAAGCTTTTAGGCAGACGGCGTCAATGACTTTTGGATAAAGGCGAGGACTGTTTGAGTGAGCGTAGCGAGCGAGTTCCGCA